>CABXVD010000005.1 GCA_902515625.1 uncultured Pelagibacteraceae bacterium
TTTAAGTTATTTATTTCAAAAAAATTAGAAAAAAAATTGGTTAAATTACTTGATTTTTATAATAACAAAACTTTGCCAACCTTACCTGTTGGGGCAAATATTCTTATGTCAAAGTACAATATCCCTGAAGGCAAAGTTTTAGGAAACAAATTGAAGATGATAGAAGAAATTTGGGTTCAAAATGGTTTTCAAATCTCAGATAAACAAGTTCAAAAAATTGCTAAAGGTTAAATATATTTTACGTCTTTAATCTCAAAATTTTTCACTCCTGATGGAGTAGTAATTTCAACTAAATCTTTTTTATTTTTACCAATTAAACCCTTACTGATAGGAGATTGAAAAAAAATCAATTTTTGTTTTAAATCAGCCTCATCTTTACCAACAATTTTATAATTTATTTTTTCTCCGGTATCTAAATCTTCAAGATAAACAGTAGAACCAAAAATTACTTTACCGTCATTATTTAATTTAGTTACATCAATTACGTTTGCTCGTGCAATTATGTCATTAATTTCTGTTATTCGTCCTTCGCTATGTGATTGTTCCTCTTTTGCAGCATGATACTCAGCATTTTCTTTTAAATCTCCGTGAGATCTAGCTTCAGCAATTGCAGCTACTATTTGAGGCCTTTTTTTTTCTTTTAAATAAATTAATTCTTCTTTTAATTTGTTGAGACCATTCAGTGTAATTGGTTCTTTATCCATTTTTTATTTCCATTTTGCAATTGGAGGTAAGGACATTAGTATTCCCTCTACATTACCACCAGTTTGAAGTCCAAATTTTGTTCCTCTGTCATACAATAAGTTAAATTCTGCATAACGTCCTCTCTTAATATACTGCTTCTCTTTTTCTTTTAAAGTCCATTTTTTTGAAATTTTTTTTCTTATAATATTATTAAATAACATTTGAAATGTTACACCCACATCTCTTACAAATTTAAAATCTTTTTCAAAGTTATCTTTTTTATAATCAAAAAAAATACCACCTATTCCTCTTGCCTCACCTCTATGTGGTAAATAAAAATATTCATCGCACCATTTTTTGTATTTGGCATAATATTTTTTATCATGTTGGTCACACATAAGTTTTAGTTTTTTATGAAAATTATTTTTTTCACTCATATCTTTAATAGCTGGAGTAACATCCATGCCACCTCCAAACCAATTTTTTTTTGTACAAATGAACCTAGTATTAAAATGCATTGCCGGAATATGAGGATTTTGCATATGCATTACGATTGATATCCCTGATGCCCAAAAACTTGGATCTTTTTCAGCACCTAGAATATTTTTCTGAAATTTTTTTGGAAATTTTCCATATACTTTTGAGTAATTTACACCCACTTTTTCAAATATTTTTCCATTGCTAAGAATTCTGTATTCTCCACCCCCCTCATCTTTTTTAGTATTCCTTTTCCAAGAAGTAGATTTAAATTTAAATTTGTTCCTCTCAAGCTTGACGATATCATCACAAATCGCATTTTGTAATAGTTTAAACCAGTTACTTGTAAGATCTTTTTTAATATCTATGTCCATTTAAATTAATTTAATTTGTCTTAAACTTTCTGCCAACACTATAGCTACGGATGAAGCAATATTTAGTGATCTTACTTTATCATTCATTGGGATCTTTAATCTATCTTTGATCAGTTTGTGAACCTTTTCAGGAACACCAGCACTTTCACGGCCAAATAAAATTGTATCATCTGATTTAAACTTAAATTTAGTATAAGATATGGATCCCTTGGTTGTCATTAAAACAATTCTCTGATTCTGCTTTTTCTCAAAAAATTTCTCAGAGCTTTGATAAAATTTGATCTGTTCAAGATCCATGTAGTCCATGACAACTCTCTTAAACCTTTTGTCTGACATCAGAAAACCACATGGCTCAATAATTTCTAGTTTTGCACCTAAACAGGCACAAGTTCTTATTATTGCTGCAGTATTTTGTGGAATATCCGGCTCATATAATGCAATTTTTGGCCCTGAAATGGTTGAATTCTGTGTCATTCTATCAGTAGTAAAATTAATATTTTATATTATATGAATTCGTATATTAAGTAATTTAAATCAAAACAGACAATATAAACAGTTACTAATCGTGTCAGATAAAAAACCAGAAAGAAGAGATTTCTTATTTACAGCCTCTTATGCTGTTGGAGCTGTTGGAGTTGCAGCTGTTGTTTGGCCATTAGTGGACCAAATGAATCCTGATGCGTCTGTAAAAGCGTTGGCTAGCACTGAAGTTGACGTTAGTTCTTTAAAGCCAGGTAATACAATTACCGTGCTTTGGAGAGGAAAACCAGTTTTTATAAGAAGACGAACTCAGGAAGAAATAGCCGAGGCAAGGTCTGTTAAAATGGAAGATTTGATTCACCCAGAAAAGGATGAAGACAGAGCAAAAAATCCTGAATGGTTAGTGATGTTAGGTGTATGTACTCATCTAGGATGTGTGCCTTTAAATGATAAAGGAGACTATGATGGATGGTTTTGTCCTTGTCATGGTTCACATTATGATACATCTGGAAGAATTAGAAAAGGTCCAGCACCATGGAACATGGAAGTTCCAAAGTATGAATTTGTTAACGCTAACACAATTAAAATTGGATAAAATATATGAGTGATCACGAATACACACCCAAGTCAAAAGCAGGTAAATGGTTTAATGATAGGTTGCCATTACTTACTTTGGCAAATCACTTAACTGATTATCCAACTCCAAAAAATTTAAACTACTGGTGGACATTTGGTGGAATTTTAACATTTTGTTTAATTACTCAAATTGTAACTGGGTTGACTTTAGCGATGCATTATATCGCTCATGCCGATATGGCATTTGAAAGTGTTGAACACATTATGAGAGATGTTAACTATGGTTGGTTAATTAGATATATTCACGCAAATGGTGCTTCCATGTTTTTCTTAGCAGTTTATATTCATATTTTCAGATCATTGTTTTATGGATCATATAAATCTCCAAGAGAAATCATTTGGATTATTGGAATAATTATTTACTTATTGATGATGGCAGCTGCATTCATGGGCTATGTTTTACCATGGGGACAAATGAGTTTCTGGGGAGCGACGGTAATAACAAACTTATTTAGTGCAATCCCACTTGTTGGAGAAGGTATAGTGACCTGGTTGTGGGGAGGATATTCAGTAGATAATCCAACTTTAACAAGATTTTTTACTCTGCATTATTTAATACCTTTTTTAATTTTAGGATTAGTGGTTTTACATATTTGGGCATTACATGTTCCTGGTAACAACAATCCTGTAGGAATAGATATTAAAAAACCATCAAAGGATACAGTTCCTTTTCATCCTTACATAGTAATTAAGGATGGATTTGCATTATTGATGTTTATGATTGTATTTGCTTTTTTTGTATTCTACGCGCCTAATATTTTAGGACATGCTGATAATTATATAGAAGCCAATCCATTAGTAACACCAGCGCACATTGTTCCTGAATGGTATCTACTACCTTTTTATGCAATTCTAAGGTCAGTTCCTGATAAGTTGCTTGGAGTTGTAGCTATGTTATCTGCGATTTTAATTTTAGCTGTTTTACCTTGGCTAGATACTTCAAAAATAAGATCAGCAGTATTTAGACCACTCTATAAGCAATTTTATTGGATACTAGTAGCTGACGTTTTGATATTAGGTTATATGGGTGCAATGCCTGCTGAAGGGCTTTACTTATTGATTGCAAGAGTAGCGACAGCTTATTATTTCCTACATTTTTTAGTTATTTTACCAGTGCTAGGGTTAAAGGAGCGGACTATACCTTTACCATTAAGTATTACCGAACCTGTTCTTGGAGGATCGCCTAATATGGCTATGGCTAAAAAAAAGGAAAGTAAATTAGAATAGTGAAAAAAATTTTTAAACTTTTTTCAACAATAATACTGTTAACCCTAAATAGTTATTCAGCAATCTCTGCAGAAAAAGTTGAGTACTTAAAAACTGATTGGAGTTTTAAAGGATTATTTGGAAAATTTGATAGGGCTTCACTTCAAAGAGGATATCAAGTTTATACCGAAGTTTGTGCAGCGTGCCACTCAATGAAATATTTAAGTTATAGAAATTTATCTGAAAAGGGTGGGCCAGAGTTTTCAGTGGCTCAAGCAAAAGCGATTGCTGCTTCATTTGAGGTAACAGACGGACCAAATGCTGATGGTGAAATGTTTCAACGACCAGGAAAACTTTCTGATAAATTTGTGATGCCTTATGAAAATGTTAAGGCAGCTGAAGCAGCTAATGGTGGTGCATACCCTCCAGATATGTCGGTATTAGTAAAAGCAAGAGGAGGTGGGGTAGATTATATATATTCTTTACTGCAGGGTTATGAAGAAGCTCCAAGTGGAATGATTTTAGATGACGGTGTTCATTACAATAAATACATGTACGGCAATAAAATTAAAATGTCGGCACCTCTTTCTGACGGAATTATTGAATATTCAGACGGAATAAACCCAAGCGTTGAGCAAATGTCAAAAGATGTAACTACTTTCTTAATGTGGGCGGCAGAACCAAGTTTAGAAGCTAGACACCAAATGGGCTTTAAGGCTATCGTTTATCTGATAATTTTAACAATACTTGTTTATTTCAGTATGAAGAGAATTTGGTCACGTGTTAAATCGGAAGTTTAACACATCCCCATCCTTTACAATATAGTCCTTGCCTTCTAACCTCATTTTTCCGTTAGTTTTAGAATTCACCCAACCATTATTATCAACAAAATCCTCGTAGGAAATCGTTTCAGCTCTTATAAATCCTTTTTCAAAATCTGTGTGAATCTCACCAGCAGCCTTTGGAGCAGTACAATTCTTTTGAATTGTCCAAGCTCTGGTTTCTTCTGGACCAGATGTAAAATAAGTATCAAGTTCTAAAATTTTATATCCTTTTTGGATTAGCATGCTTAATCCAGTGTCTTTTAAGCCTATCATATCCATATAATTTTTTTTTTCTTCGTTTTCTAATTCATTTATTTGATTTTCAATATCAGCTGAAACTATTAAAGTATTTTCTGTTCCATATTTCTCAATAAAAGCATTTGTATAATTATTACCCTCTTTGACACTTTGTTCATCAACATTACAAACAAATATCTTAGGTTTAATGGATAATAATCCACTTTGATTTAGTTGTTTTGTTTCAAATTGAGATTTGAGAACAGATATATTTATGTCATTATTTATACAATCTAATGCAATTTCTAAAATTTTGAGTTGTTCTTCCTCTACATTTTTTTTGTTATTTTTTTCTAATCTTTTTTGTATAGATTCTAAATCTGCAAGCATCATTTCTGTTTCAATTATCTCTAAATCTCTAATAGGATCAACAGTTGAGTTAACATTTTGAATATCATCAGAGTCAAAGCATCTAATCATATGAATTACAGCATCCACCTCTCTTATATGAGAAAGAAATTTATTTCCTAAACCCTCACCTTTTGAGGCACCTTTAACAAGGCCAGCTATATCAACAAATGAGATTGTTGTATTAATTGTTTTTTTTGAATTAGAAACTTTAGATAATTTTTCAAGTCGCTCATCTGGAACAGGAACTACTCCTATATTAGGGTCTATTGTGCAAAAGGGAAAGTTCGCAGCCTGAGCTTTGCTAGAATTTGTGAGTGCATTGAACAATGTAGATTTACCAACATTGGGCAAACCAACTATTCCACATTTAAAACTCATTACTTATTATTTACTGTGCTTGAAAATAAATCTAGTTTTTTATTCACTAATATCGAAATAGAGTCTGTAATATCATTTGTGATCTTTTCTAAACCCATCATTTCATCTTCGTCAAAATTTTGTAAAACATAATCACTTACTTCCATATTTTCTTTTGGTTTACCAATTCCCACTCTAACTCTTGAATAGTCTTTACCAATAAATTTGTCAATTGAGGCGATACCGTTATGTCCTGCACTAGATCCTCCAAACTTTGCTTTAATTTTTCCAAATTCAACATCTAAATCATCATGGAAAACAATTACATCTTCAGCATCAATTTTAAAATATTCAATGAGCTCTCGAATACATATTCCAGAATTATTCATAAAAGTTAATGGCTTGATGGCATAAACCTTCTGTTCAGCAACGTTACCAGTGGTAAGCAGTCCTTTAAATTTTGGTTTTTGTTTTGATAAGCCAAATTTTTTATTAATAGAGTCGATTATTTTGAAACCGACATTATGTCTGTTATTTTCACTATCTGGAGTTGGGTTACCTAAACCTACAAATAAAAGCATATAATGGATTTTAGTGGGAAGTAAATTTCAATTTTGATAACTTATTTTTTTTCTTCTGCAAGTTTTTTATCTTCACCTTCTTTTTTATCACCTTCAGCTGCAGGCTTATCACCATCTGCAGGGGCAGCTTCTGCTCCTGCCGCTCCTTCTTCACCTTCAGCCGCTTCTGCTTCTGCTGGTTTTTCAGGCTCTTTCATTACAGTTGGAGCTGCTAAAGTTGCGATTACAAAGTCTCTCCCTTGAATGGTAGGCGTTACTTCTTCATCTAAAGTTATTGATGAAATTTTAAAACTCTCACCGATATCAATTCCATCTAAATCTATCACAAGATTTTCAGGAATTTTCTCACTTGGACATTTTAATTCAACTTTTCTTCTTACAATATTTAATACACCACCTCTTTTAAGTCCTGGTGAGCTTTCATGGTTAATAAATTTAACTGGAACCTCAATTTTAATTTTTACACCTTGAACTACTCTTAAGAAATCTACATGAATAGGTTCATCTGTTATAATGTCATATTTTATTTCTTTGGGAAGAACATTTTGTGTTTTGCCATCAACATTTAAAGCAATGATATTTGATAAAAAATTTTCTTTTTCAATTAATGATTTTAATAATTTTTTTGAAATTGCTACTTTTTCATTTTGAGCTTCACCACCATAAATTATAGCGGGTACATTCCCGTTGTCTCTTAGGGAGCTTAGTTCACCTTTAGTTTTAGTTTCCCTTATATTGGCTTCTAGTTTATTCATAAAATCAGGGGTTTTTAGCTCATGATCCTTAATAACTCAAGGTAATTATTTAAATAAATCAGAAACAGATGTTGAGTTAGATATTCTTTTAATTGCCTCTCCCATTAAGGCTGAAATAGAGAGAACTTCAATGTTTTTTGCACTCTTAGTTTTGTTTATATTGTCAATTGTATCTGTGATTACCAAATTTTTAATTACTGAACTTTTAATTTTTTTTACAGCTTCTCCACTTAAAACTCCGTGAGTAATATAAACATAAACTTCTTTTGCACCTCTATTCTTTAGAGCTTTAGCTGCATTGATTATAGTTCCACCTGAGTCAATGATATCATCTACTATTATACAAGTTTTACCTTTAACTTCTCCAATGACATTCATTACTTGAGATTGACCAGGTTTAGGACGTCTTTTATCAACAATCGCAAGACCAACATTCAAAATTTTTCCAAGCGCTCTTGCTCTTTCGGTGCCACCAACATCAGGTGCGACACTTACAATATTTTTACTTTTAATATTTTTTTTTACATGTCTTGCAAAAATGGGTGTAGCAAATAAATTATCGACTGGAATATCAAAAAATCCTTGAATTTGCCCAGCATGTAAATCAACTGTCACGACTCTGTCTGCTCCAGCTTTTGTAATTAAATTTGAAACAAGTTTTGCTGATATAGAGGTCCTAGGAACCACTTTTCTATCTTGTCTAGCATAACCAAAATATGGAATAACCGCTGTTATATTTTTAGCAGACGATCTTTTTAAAGCATCTATACACAATAAAAGTTCCATTAAGTTGTCATTAGCAGGAGATGAAATAGACTGAATTATAAAAATACTATTTCCTCTAATGTTTTCATTTAATTCAACATATATTTCACCATCTGAAAAATTTCTAATACTGGAATTAACTAGTTTAGATTTTAAAAATTTAGCAATACTTTTGCTGAGTGGCTTATTGCTAGTTCCAGATAATAATTTCATTTGAAAAGAGCCTAATTAAGCATAATTATTGAAATATTTCTACCATAATCAGCATGTTTTAAACTTAAAGCTCTTCTTGCGCTGAAGAATTTATTCCTTAAATTAAATGTATCGATTTTAATTTTTTCTATTTTTTTTATCTTATTCTTTAAAAGCATAGATTTTACGTAGTTTGATAAATCAAAATATAACTTTTTATGCTTTATTCTAAAAAAAATTTTGTTTCTTCTATCTTTTTTTAAAAATTTATTTTTGAAGTCATTTTGAACTTCATAGCTATCAATTGAAATAGAAGGGCCAATTACGGCAGTAATATTTTGTGGCTTAGATCCTTTTTTAAGCATAAATTTGATAACTTTATCAACTATTCCTTTGTATGCTCCTTTCCAGCCTGCATGAATTGCTGCAATTATTTTTTTTTGGTGATCATAAATCAAAATTGGCACACAGTCTGCTGTTAGAATAGCAATTGGTAAGTTTTTTTGATTAGTGATTACAGCATCTACTTTTGGTTTTGATTTAAATTGATATTTTTCATCAATAAAAATAAATTTATTACTATGAATTTGATTAAGTAAAAAAATATCTCTAGCAGATCTTTTTATTTTTTTCCTTACTATTTCTAAATTTTTTTTAACATAACTTGGTTTATCTCTTGACCCTGGTCCACAGTTAAGACTTTTATAAATATTTTTTGAAATGCCACCCTTGCTATTAAAAAAGCCATGATGTAATTTTTTTATCTTTGAAAGTTTTTTGGATTTAATCACTCAGAAATCCTGTTTGAAATTTATTGTTTTTGGTTTTTATAAGCATAACTTTAAATAATTCACCCATTTGCTTTTCATCTACCAGTCGTCTTATTCTATAAAATAAGTCGGTTTTTTTTGAAAAAGCTATATCCTTACTCACAATTTCAGCTCTTTGAAGAATGCCCATGCTTGTTAAGAATTTTTTTTGAGTTGTTACAAGTGTATCTAAGTTTTTATATTGATTAATAAATTTCTGAAACAAATTAAAATTAACATTGTAAGTAATATCAGACTCACCAATATTTTCTAATATGTTTGAGTATTTATGATTATTTACTGCTTGAAGAGTATCCTGCATTTTTTGATTTAAGTAACCATAATCTATGATTAGTATCCCACCTTCATTTTTTTCAATTATATTGCCTATAATCTTTAAATATTTGAAAGCATCGGGAGAATATTCAATTACATTTTGGTCTTTTGAAATTTCAAAGTTTAATTTTTTCTCAATTAATTTAATATTTGATTTAACCTCGTTAAATTTTGCTTCTTTAGGATTTGTAAGATCTACAAATTTTTCATACCAGTCATCTTGTCTTTTAAAAAACTGTTTTATTGGTAAAGCATCAAAAAATTCGTTTGCTAGAAAAATAGTTGGATCGATGTAATTTTCTTCTAAATCTTGTATCCAAGTAACCTTCTCACTTTTAAGATTTTTTTTCTGTTGTTCTATTAGATATTGACTTTTTTCGTGAATCATAAAATTACAAGAATTAAAATGTTCTGGAAAATTCTTTAATGTTTCACAAATCACTTTCATCATTTCACCATTTCCAGCCCCCAACTCAATTAAATTAAACTTCTTTGGGGAGCCTAAACTTTTTAAAAAAGTAATTAACCAAATAGTTATAATCTCTGAAAAAAGTCTTGTGATATTTGGAGCTGTGATGAAATCACCTTCCTTACCAAAAGGATTTTGCTTCATATAATAACCAGAATTTTTATCGTAGAGTGCCCAATTAATAAATTGGTCTAAAGATAAGTTAGTTGATTTGTTTATTTTCATTTTTAAAATAAAATAGAACCAATCCAGTTAATATTAGAATTACACTTAAAATTTGCCCCATAGTTAAATTAAACAATAAGTAACCTAACTGTTCATCTGGAACTCTTAAAAACTCTACAGAAAATCTAAATATTGAGTAAAAAATTAAAAATAAACTTGATATCAATCCTGGCTTAAATAAAAAATTTTTTTTTTTAAAATTCATTAAAATTACAAATAAAACTATACCTTCAAGCAGTGCCTCATATATTTGCGTAGGATGTCTTGGTAAGTTATCTATCTGAATAAAAGTTACCGACCATGGTAGATCAGTCACTTTTCCATAAAGTTCTGCATTTATAAAATTTGAAATTCTTCCAAAAAAAATTCCAATTGGAGCTACTAGAGCTACAATATCCATATATAAAAAAGGGTTTTGATTATTTCTTTTTCCAAAAATTATACTTGCAATTATAATTCCGATTAATCCACCATGAAAAGACATGCCGCCTTCCCATATTTTAAAAATATCTATTAAATTACCTAAATAATATTCAAGATTATAAAATAATATGTATCCTATTCTTCCACCTAAAATAATTCCAATAATTAAATAAGAGATATAATCGTCAAATTTTTTATTGATATCCTCGTTTTTAATGAATATTTTTTTTGCAACAAACCACCCTAATAAAATACCAACTATGTAAGCTAAGGAATACCATCTAATTTCTAAGGAAAAAATTTCAATTGCAACTGGGTCAAAATTATTGATGAACATTTTAATTTATAATTATAATGTATATCTTAAATATGAAAAATTCTAAATTTATAATTGATAAGTTTGCAAAATTGATTGAGCAAGGGATAGTTTCTTCAAAAGATTTATCAGCAGAAATCTTAAATATTTTCAAATCTAAAAGAGATGAATTTGTTTTTAAAATGAAATTAACAAGCAAGGATGAATTTGATGTTCTTTCAAAACGAGTTGAGAACTTAGAAATCAAAATTAAAAAGCTTGATGGTAAAAAAAAAACAAAAACTAAACGGGTAAAAAAATCTTAACTCTTAAGCCATCCATTTTAGATTTCTCAAGTTTAATATTTCCACCATGTGATTTAATAATGTCTGATGCAATTGACAAACCAAGTCCAACACTGGATTTGGAGTCTGCTCTACCTTTATCTATTTTATAAAATGGTTTAAATACATTATCGTACTCACTTTTTGCGATACCTGGACCATCGTCATCAATCATGATAAACAGATTTGTATTTTTTTTATTAAGGCTTAATTCTACTTTATTTCCATATTTTAATGCATTATCAATTAAATTATTTAGACATCTGCTGATTAAGTTTTTTCTACCATTAATATAGACTCTAGGTAATAAAGTTTTTGAAATATTTTCATTATTATATTTTTTGATTACTTCATCAATTAATTCAGACAAATTAAACATTTCATCTTTCTCAACATACGATGAGCTTGTAAATTGAAGATATTCGTTCAGCATTTTTTCCATTTCGTTGATATCCTCAGTTAATTTATCAACTGAATCTTTGTCTTTGATAAACGCGAGCTGTAACTTCATTCTTGTTAGTGGTGTTCTTAAATCATGACTAATACCTGAAAGCATTTCGGTTCTTTGATTTAGATGTCTCTCAATTCTCTTTCTCATTTTATCAAATTCGTGACCAGCTTGTCTTATTTCAAGAGCTCCGGACGGCTTATATTCCTCAATATCCTCACCTTTACCAAATCTCTCTGCAGCACGTGCAAGATTTGTAATTGGCCTAGTTTGATTTTTTAAAAATATCAGAGATATGATCACCATAATTATTGCAGGTACGGTTATCCATAAAGCAAAAATTCTAGCAGATGAACTGGCAACACGATCTTTTGGGACTAAAAATTTAAAATATCCATTTTTATATTTTATTCTTAAATCAATTAGCTCTTTATAATTTGTTGAGTCAAACCGGTAATCTTCTACAGAAAATTTTGATTTTAATTCTCTTCTTAGTGTTCGATCGATAGGACTAAACCATCTTTTACTTTGTTGAGCTTGTAATTCTTCATTTAGTTTAAGTTCAATATTTAAATCTAAAAATAATGAAAAAAGGTTATTTATCTCTTGCTTGTCAACTTTCTCACTTTCATAAGTTTCAATAAACGCACTTATTTCATTTACTAATGTTCTTGTCATTCCTTTGTTAGTTTTAATCCAAAGGCTATCAAAAAATACAATTGTGATGATTAGTTGAAGAACGATAACAGGGACTGCAACAATTAAAAGTGCTCTATAAAATAGTCTTTTGGGTAAAACTTTTCTTAATAAACTATTCAATCCAGAGAACATATCCCGCACCTCTTATGGTTTGCAAAAATTTTGGGTTTTTTGGATCAATTTCTATTTTTTTTCTTAAACGAGTTATGATTACATCAATTGATCTTTCTTTATCTAAATTTATTAAGTGACCAATGCTCTCTCTTGAAAATGTATTTCCTGGATTATTAATCATTTTTTCTAAAATAATCTTTTCTGTATTATTTATTTTGAATTCTTTTTTGTTTTTAATAATTAGTAATTTATTTAAATCGATTTTTACATTTTCAAACTCGATAATCCTTTTTTGATCAGTTTTATTTGTTTTAGTTAAAATATTTTTAATTCTTAAAATTAGTTCTTTTGGCTCAAAAGGTTTAGCCAAATAATCGTCCGCTCCGAGCTCGAGCCCTTCAACCCTCTCACTTGCTTCACCTTTAGCTGTTAAAAGTATAATTGGAGTATCTAAATCTTTCTTATGGTCGTTGATAAAATCTAAACCACTTTTTCCTGACATCATTATATCTAAGATAATTAAATCAAATTTGATAATTTTAACTTTCTCTGATGCGTTTTCAGCACTATCTGAAGTAGTAACTAAAAAATTATTTTCATTTAAATATTTTTTTACTAATAATCTTATTCCTTCATCGTCATCGACCAGTAAAATATGAGCTTTAAATTTATCCATTTATAATTTTACTTAATACATTGTCAAAATTTATTACTTCCTCCGAACTGGAGTTCAGTAATGCATTGTAAATTCTTTTTTTTTGTTCATCAAAAACTTCGTTAAATATTTTGTCACCTTTATCATTCAAAAATACATGCTTAACTCTGGTGTCTTGCTCATCTTTCTTAAAAGTAATAATGTTCAATTTTATTAAATCCTTCAAAACTCTATTAAGACTTTGCTTTGTGACTTTTAGTCTTTTCAACAGTTCTGATATTGAAATACCCTTATACATGGACAATAAATGGATCACTTTATGATGGGCCAAACCAATTGAATATTTATCTAATATTTTTTTAGAGTCAGAGAAAGTTTCTCTATAACTAACAAAAAGTTTCTCTATCAAATCTTTAAGCTGATCATCTTTTAAATATAAAAGTTCTTTCATTATGGGTAAGTTATATTGACATATTAAAGATACAAAGTTATTTTTCAGATATATTTAAATAATTTCAATCATGATACCTTACGATAAAAGATCTGGAAAAATATGGTACAACGATGAGCTTGTAGACTGGGGAGATGTTAAACTTCATGTTTTAAGCCATGGTTTACATTACGCAAGTTGTGTTTTTGAAGGAGAAAGAGTTTATGATGGATCAATCTTTAAATTAGAAGAACATACTTCAAGATTTTTTCATTCAGCTAAGAGAATGGGTTTTGAAATCCCATATTCAGAGGATCAAATTAATATTGCTTCAAATAAAATTATTGCAACACAAAATGTTGAAAATGGATATGTTAGACCAGTAGCATGGAGAGGTAGTGAGATGATGGCTATTTCTGCACAACAAACAAAAATTCATGTTGCAATTGCTACATGGGAGTGGGGCTCATATTTTGATCCAAAATTAAAAGTTGAGGGTATTAGATTAAATATTTCAAACTGGAGAAGACCTGCACCAAATACAATTCCATGGGATACTAAAGCGTCTGGTCTTTATATGATTTGTACACTATCTAAGCACGAGGCAGAAAAGCAAGGTTACACAGACTCATTAATGTTAGATCATGAAGGAAATGTGGCTGAAGCAACTGGTGCTAATGTTTTTTTTAAAGATAAAAATGGAGAACTTCATACTCCAATTCCAGATTCCTTTTTAGATGGAATTACAAGAAGAACAGTAATTGGAATTGCAAAGTCAAAAAATATTAAAGTTAATGAGAGAAAAATAAAACCAGAGGAGTTATCAAGTTTTGTTGGATGTTTTTTAACAGGTACCGCTGCAGAAGTAACACCAGTTTCATGCATTGCAGAAAATCAGTTTAAAGTTTGTGATACTATAATTGATTTAAATGAAAGTTATCAAACTTTAGTAAGAAAGAAAAAAGCAGCCTAATCTTTATTATCTTCAGACATAGCGTGATCAATTCCTTTACGCATATAATCGTATCCTGTAAAAAGCGTTAAAGCTGCAGATAGCCATAAAAGAATAATTCCAATAGTTTGAGCATTATAATCTTGGAAGTTAATAATCTTATTTCCTGTATCTCCAGATAAAAGAAGAGCAATTGAAACCATTTGTAAAACAGTTTTTAATTTAGCAAGGCTAGAAACAGGAAGTTTTATTTTTCCTTTTGCTAAAAACTCTCTTAACCCTGAAATTAAAATTTCTCTGGTAAGAATAATAATAGCAGCAATTACTTCATAATTCTTAATAGTACCATCCATTACTAAAAGAATTAAAGCGGTAGCAACGATAATTTTATCAGCTATTGGATCAAGTAGTTCTCCCAGCTTTGACTCTTCACCCATCATTCTTGCTAACATTCCATCAAGAAAATCAGTAAATGATGCAACGACAAATAATATTAAAGCAGTTAAATCTCCATAAAATCCAGGTAGATAAAACGCTAAAACAAAAAAAGGAACAATAATTATTCGTCCAATGGTTAATATATTAGGAATTTTTTTAAGCATAATTATTCGTGGAAAAAGTTATATATCTTTTTTGCCACTTTTTCCTCAACACCTTCAACAGACTTAATTTCATCTAAGCTTGCAGACTCTACAGATCTTGCAGATCCAAAATGGTTCAATAATGCCCTTTTTCTTATCGATCCAATACCATCAATTTGGTCAAGTAAAGATTTACTTATTCCTTTCTTTCGTTTGGCCCTATGGGCGCTTATTGCAAATCTATGTGACTCATCTCTAATTCTTTGAAGAAAAAATAGAGTAGGATCATTTCTTAAAAACTTAAACTCCTTTCCATTGTGAAAAAAGGTTTCATTGCCACTGTTCCTTAATTTACCTTTGGCAATCGCTATAATAGGAATGTCATGAAGTCCAAGTTCATTTAAGCTTTCTCTTGCAACTGAATATTGGCCCTTTCCACCATCAACCAATACTAAATCAGGAAAGGTTAAATAGTTGTCCTTTTCTTGAACTGCTCTTTTGAATCTCCTATTTAAAACCTCTCTCATCATACCATAATCGTCTTGTTCATTTTTTTTGTGTTTAATATTAAATTTTCTATACCTTTTTTTGATAAAACCCTCATCACCGTAAGTAATCAAAGCGCCAACGCTATTAGTTCCTTGTATGTGACTATTGTCATAAACCTCGATTAAATTGATATTTGTTTCTAAATTGAATTTACTAGCAACAGCATCAAATAACTCTCTATTATTTTGACTTTCATAAAGCTTTCTATTCAAACTGTCTTTTGCATTTTTAATTGCTTGATTGATTACTTTTAATTTTGAACCTTTTTTGGCAACTGAGATAGTAATTTGTTTACCTTCCTTATTTGAAAGAGTTTTTTCAATTAGAACTTTTTCTTTAATTTCCTCGGATAAAATTATTGATGATGGAACACTTTTATTTTCATAAAATTGTGAAACGAATGAATTTATAATTTCCCCAAGTTTTTCATCTGGATCATGTTTAGGAAAGAAAGCTTGATTGCCCCAATTTTGTTTTGACCTATAAAAAAAAACTTGAATACAGGCTTTACCAGATTCTTTGTACCCAGCAATAACATCTGCTTCAACTAAATTTGCTTCATTTATTCTTTGAGATGACTGAATTATATTCAATGCTTTTATTCTATCTCTTAGAATTACTGCTTTTTCAAAATCAAGTTCCTCACTTGCTTTTTCCATTTGATTAGAAAGATTTTTTTGAATTCTTCTTGATTTTCCAGAGACAAATTCAATCGCATCGTCAACTGTTTGTTGATAATCATCCTTAGTGACATAACCAACACATGGACCTGAACAACGTTTGATCTGATATAAAATACAAGGTCTTTCTCTGTTTTTAAATACCGTGTCATCACAAACTCTTAAATGAAAAATTTTTTGAATCATTTTTATTGTCCAATTGGCGGATCCAGCTGATGCAAACGGACCAAAATAAAAGCCCTCTTTAGTTTTTTTACCTCTGTGTCTTTTTATTTGAGGCCATTGATCTTGGTTACCAATAAATATGAAAGGGAAGGATTTATCATCTCGTAGAAGAATATTAAATTTTGGTTTAAATTTTTTAATTAAATTTGCCTCAAGCAGTAAGGCCTCGCTTTCGTTAGAAGTAGTGGTTATCTCTAATTTTCTTGTTTGAGACAACATTCTCTCAGTTCTGATGATGTGATTTTTCTCAGAAACATAACTTTTCAATCTATTGGGTAAATTTTTAGCTTTTCCTACATAAAGAATTTCATCTTTAGAATTCAGCATTCTATACACACCTGGTAGCTTAGGAACTAAAGGGAGTTCTTTTTTAATTACTTCTTTACCTAAATCAGAGCTTATCATGGCTTCTTTTTTTTGAAATTTGAATACCAACAGAAGAGCAATCTTTCATGATTTCTAATTTCTCAATTTGAAGACTTATCTTATCAATTCTCTTATCTTTGAATAATTCATCGAATACATCCTCTGCTAATGTTTCAAGAAAATTATAATGTTTATTTTTAACAAGTTTTTTTATCAACCTTACAATTTTTGCGTAATTCACAATTGATTTAATATCTTTGTCATTTGATGGTTTTTTATCCTCGTAATTTACGTCCAAATTAAATTTTACTTTCTGGGATTTCTCTTTTTCAAAATCAAAATAACCTATTTGCAGATCTAATATTAGTTCTTTAATTAAAACTTTTTTTTCATAATTAAATAGACTTTTGTTTTTATCAATTTTAACTATTTTTAAATTACTCTTTTTCATCTTCTAAAGTCTTGATGCGATATACTCTTTGATTAGTGGATGATAATGCATAAAACAATCAGCAAAATTTATTACATGAAAATCTTTTACTGGCCCTTCCCAATCTGATCCTGCTAAATTACATTTTTTTCCATTAACTGTTTTCTTTTCAGAAATTACAACTCTTTTAAAGTTAGGAACATCATCCATCCAATCAGATGTTAATCCTTCATATGGATCCATAGGATGGGTAAAAATTAAAACTGGCGCATTCCCCTCTTTAATTAAATTAATCTGATCTTGTCTCCATTGAGCCATACCAGGATATTTTTTATGAAATTTTTCCATAGCTTTTTCATAGCCATTTTTTTTTACTTTAAATTTTTTTGATAAATTCCAAAAACACGCAGGCATTAATGATATCCCTCCACCTACTTCTTCCATATATTTTGCTGTTAGCCTTAATGTTGCCCATCCTCCACAAGAGTGACCTGACATAAAAATTTGTTTCTTTGGTACTCCCATTTTCACAAATTTATTAATAACATCTAAATTACCCTCAACTCTTCGATCCATTTTTGAAGTTCCTGGATAAGGTCCTTCCCATTTTTTCATCCACATTCCTATTTTTCCTAACTTAGCACCTAAATCACCTTCGAGTTGACCTTGGCAGTGAGTATAAACCATAATTTCTTTACCATTTATTTTATCACCAGCTAGCTGAGCCATATTTCTAAGATCTCGTATCCAGGTGCATTTTTTTGACTTAACATCATTTACATCAGAACCATGGTTGAAAATTATGATTATTTTATCTTTAGGACTATTTACTTGAAAATTTTCATCAATTTTAATTTTATCTTTCCATTTATTTGTTGGTATTACAAAACCATCTTTTTTTATACTTTCTGGATTTGCATAGGCACTACCACTTAATATTAAACTAAGCATTATAATTACTAAAAATTTTCTCATTCTTTTCCTCCCATTATATCTGGTGTTTGCCAATTTAAATTTTGTCCACTATCAATTGCTAAAACTTGACCTGTAATAGATATATTTTTGATAAAAAAGTCAACAGCATTGCATATTTGTTCAACATCAACCTGTCTTTTAAGTGGAGTTGCCATGTATTGTTTTTTGAAATGTTTTTCAGATTGTCTTTGATTTTTTATAGTTGGTCCTGGTGCTATTCCATTTACCCTTATTTTTGGGGCCAAACTCATAGCACTTGTTTTTGTAAGAGTATAAAGGCCGGTTTTACTTATTGTGTATGAAAAAAAGTAGGGGGTAAGTTTAAAAACTCTCTGATCAATTATATTAATTATATTATTATTTTTTCCTTTAATATTTTTAGAAAATTCTTTTGATAGTAGAGCAGGGGTTCTTAAATTTGTTTTTAAATGCTTATCCCAGCTATCAATTGTAAAACTTTCAAGTTTATCGTTTTCAAATAATGAAGCATTATTTATTAAACAATCAAAATATTTTAATTTTGATTTAGCATATTTAACAATTTTAATTACATCATTTTCTTTGCTCAAATCACCTTTGACAAGGTAAACTTTAGTACCATTTAGCTCTAATTCTTTTTTGAGTTTCTCAGCTTTTAATTTTGATTTATTGAAATGAATTAATATTTCTTTATTAGTACCAGATAATTTTTTTGCAATTGCAGCTCCAATTCTGGTTGCCCCACCAGTAATAATTATTTTCCGTGCTTCCATTTTTTATCTCTTTTTTTTGTGACCTTAGTTCCTGGCATACCCATTGTAGATCTTCCTTTTGGGTAAAGCTTATTTTTTACATCATATTGTCTAATTTTTGGGTTGAGTGTAATTTCTAGCTCAGTGCTTTCTAATTTCCTGATTTCATCTCTTATCTTAGCAGCCTCTTCAAACTCAAGGTTTGCAGCAGACTCTTTCATTTTCTTATCTAAACCTTTTAAGTGTTTTTTTAAATTACCACCAATATTTGAGCCATCACTGATTTTAACATAATCTTTTTCATAAACACTTTCTAGGATATCACTAATTTCTTTTTTTACAGACTTAGCATCTATCTTATGTTTTTTATTGTAAGCTAATTGAATCTGTCTTCTTCTATCAGTTTCTGCTATTGCTTTTTTTATACTTTTAGTTTCTTTGTCAGCATACAAAATTACTTTTCCCTCAACATTTCTTGCAGCTCTTCCAATTGTTTGTATCAAGGAAGTTTCAGATCTAAGAAACCCTTCTTTATCAGCATCTAATATACCAACAAGTGCACACTCTGGAATATCTAAACCCTCTCTTAATAGATTAATTCCAACTAATACATCAAAAACACCCATTCTAAGATCACGCATAATTTCAATCCTTTCTAAAGTATCTATGTCTGAGTGAAGGTACCTAACCTTAATCCCATTTTCATGAAGATATTCAGTTAAATCTTCTGCCATCTTTTTGGTTAGAGTTGTAACAAGTACACGGTGATTGTTTTCAATAACTCTTTTGCATTCATGCATTAAATCATCTACTTGATTTTTTGCAGGTCTTATTTCAACTGGAGGATCTATTAGACCAGTTGGTCTGATAACTTGATCTATTGATTTACCTTTTGTTTGCTCCAACTCCCAAGGACCAGGAGTTGCAGACACAAATACAGTTTGAGTTCTCATCAAATCCCACTCTTCGAACTTTAATGGTCTATTATCCATGCATGAAGGGAGTCTAAATCCATACTCTGCTAAAGTGCTTTTTCTAGATCTATCACCTTTATACATTCCGTTAAGTTGCGGAACAGTTACGTGGCACTCATCGACAAAAATAAGTGTATTATCAGGAAAATATTCAAAAAGAGTAGGGGGTGGTTCACCTGGTTTTCTTCCTGATAAAAATCTTGAATAATTTTCAATCCCAGCACAAGATCCTGTCGCTTCGATCATCTCAAGATCAAATTTAGTTCTTTCTTCTAAGCGTTGAGCCTCCAATAATTTATTTTCTGCTCTATGTTTTTTTAAAGTAATTTCTAATTCCTTTTTAATATTAATGACAGCTTGTTCTATTGTTGGTTTTGGAGTGATGTAGTGACTATTTGCATATACTTTTACCAAACTAAGATCTCTTATTTGATCTCCAGTTAAAGGATCAAACTCCTCAATTTGTTCAAGCTTGTCTCCAAACAAACTTAATCTCCAGGCTCTGTCTTCAAGATGAGATGGAAATATTTCTAAATATTCTCCTCGAGCTCTAAAAGTGCCTCTATAAAAATTTTGATCGTTTCGTTTATATTGTAAAGCTACTAAAGATTTTATTAATTCTTCACGGTTGTAATCATTGTTTTTTTGGAGTGTTAAAGTCATTTTGCTGTAAGCTTCAACAGAACCCAGTCCATAAATACAAGAAACACTCGCAACTATAAGTACATCATCTCTCTCAAGTAGAGATCTAGTTGCTGAGTGCCTCATACGATCTATTTGTTCGTTAATTGATGCTTCTTTTTCTATGTATGTGTCTGATCTAGGCACATAAGCTTCTGGAGTGTAATAATCGTAATAAGAGACAAAATATTCCACAGCATTGTCTGGAAAGAAAGTTTTCATTTCACCATAAAGTTGAGCAGCAAGAGTTTTATTTGGAGCAAGAATTAGGGCTGGCCTGTTAGTTGCCTCAATAACTTTTGCCATAGTAAAAGTTTTGCCTGAACCCGTAACACCAAGTAAAACTTGATTAAATTGGTCTTTGTTAGCACCAGTGACTAATTTTTTTATAGCCTCAGGTTGGTCACCTGCAGGTTTAAAGTCAGATTTAATTTTAAATTTTTTTCCCCCTTCAAGTTTTCCACCTATTTGAGGATTTTTGCTTTGGATATCTGTAATTAAATCTTGATATGTATTTTCCATATATTAAACAAGGTAGTAGAATTTATTTATATTTCAATGAGCATAATATCAGACAGTTTAAAGAAGATTAAACCTTCGCCTACAATCGCTGTAACTCAAAAAGCTAGAGAATTGAAAGCAGCAGGAAAAGATGTTATCGGTTTAGGAGCAGGTGAACCAGATTTTGATACACCAGACAATATTAAGCAGGCAGCTATTAAAGCAATAAATGATGGAGATACCAAATACACTGCTGTTGATGGAACTCCAGCGCTAAAAAAAGCAATAGTCGAAAAATTTAAAAAAGAAAATAACTTAGATTATACAACAGACCAAATTACTGTTGGAGCAGGTGGGAAACATGTCATTTATAATGCCATGATGGCAACATTAAATGAAGGTGATGAAGTTCTCGTTCCAGCTCCTTATTGGGTTTCTTACCCAGATATTGTTTTATTAGCAGGAGGTAAGCCAGTTGTAATGGAGTGTGATGAAAAACAAGGATTTAAAATAAACCCATCAGATTTAGAAAAATTTATAACTCCAAAAACAAAATGGATTATTCTTAACTCTCCGTCTAATCCGACTGGAGCATGTTATTCAGAAAAAGATGTTAGAGAAATCGCAAAAGTTCTGGAAAAGCATCCTCACGTATATATTTTAAGTGATGATATCTATGAACATGTAACTTATGAGGGATTTAAATTTTTTACTATTGCTCAAATTGAAAGTTTAAAAGAAAGAGTGCTTACAATGAATGGTGTAAGCAAAGCTTACTCAATGACTGGCTGGAGAATAGGATATGCGGCAGGTCCAAAAGAAATTATTAAAGCTATTGCAAAAATCCAGTCTCAATCAACAACTAATCCTTCATCAATTAGTCAAGCAGCTTCAGTTGAAGCATTAAGTGGAACACAAGATTTTATTAAAAAAAGAGCAGATTCATTCCAAGAAAGAAGAGATTTTGTAGTTAAAGCTTTAAATGAAATCGATGGCATCGAGTGCTTAAATCCTGATGGTGCTTTTTATGTTTTTCCTAGCTGTAAAGGCTTAATGGGAAAAAAAGATGCTAATGGAAAAGAAATTAAATCAGACACAGATTTTGTTCAATCTCTTTTAGAGAATAGTGGTATTGCTGTTGTTCAGGGCTCAGCATTTGGGCTTGAGGGATTTTTTAGAATTTCTTATGCAACTTCAACGGATAATCTCAAGAAAGCATTAGAAAAAATATCTTCTTTTTGTAAAAGTTTAAGTTAATGAAAACAGCCCTTGTTTTTGGTTCATCGGGGTTAATTGGTGGACATCTTCTTGATCAATTAATAAAAAATGACAGTTACAACAAAATAAAGTTATTTGTACGTTCAGAAATAATTATTAATGAACCTAAAATTGAAATTATTAAAACTTCTTTTAATGATTTAGATAATCATAAAAAAGATATTAAAGGAGATGATTGTTTTTTTTGTATTGGTACGACAAAGCAAAATTCACCTGACAAAAATGAGTACCAAAAAGTAGAGCTTGAAATACCAAAAAAAATAGCGGAAATTGCAAGAGCCAACTCAGTAAATTCATTTATTTTTATCTCTTCAATATATGCCAATCCAAAAAGTTCAGGAGATTACGTAAAATTCAAAGGTTTAGTTGAAGAAGAATTAAAAAAATTAAAATTTTCTAATTTAGGAATATTAAGACCTTCTTTTTTAATGGGAGACAGAAAAGAGAATAGAGTAGGTGAAAAAATAGGCGTTCTAACTTTTAGATTATTATCACCTTTATTACTTGGACCACTTAAAAAAATGAGACCAATCAATTCAGAAAAAGTTGCAAAAGCTATGATAAAAATTGCAAACGAAAATTTAGAAAAAACCGTTTTTGAATCTGATGAAATAGTTGAATTAACTTCAGGCTAAATTTAGTCTTATTACTGATTTCGCTGCATCAACAACTGCAATTTCAGATGCTATGAATTTCATTTGAAGAATGTCTTCTGCGTATGTCTGGTCTGTCTGCATTTTGAGACCTAGATCAGGGACCATATTTTTTGCACTTGTGTCCACGTAACTTAGAAGTTTAACCATGAAATTCGGCAATTCTCTTTTAGGAAGTTTTTTTGCATGACTTGGAATATTTTTTGCCATTATCTGTGATAATTCAAGAATACTTCTTACTTCAGATCCAACAATCAATCTTCTGCCTCCAGCTCTATTATTAGTCAAAGATAGAACATGTGCTTTAGCAATATCTTTTACGTGAGAAATCATTACTGAAAATTTTGGCGCAGCTGGAAATTTTCCCTGAAGCAATTGTTTAACATATTCCATTGAAGTACAAGTTTTTTCATTTAAAAAATCTCCCAAAACAAAGCCAGGGTTGATACAAGTAAGATTATTTTTCAAACCTTTACTTTCCATAAGATCCCACGCAGCTTTTTCAGCTCTAGTTTTTGATACAAAATAATCTGTAGTTTTATCCCAGTCTAAATCAGTCCAATCATTTTCACCAAATGTATAAGGATTTGATCTGTTTGGTTTTCTAAACATACATACTATGGAAGAAGTTTTTACAAAATGTTCAACTCCTGCATTTATTCCCGCATTCAAAACTCTTAAAGTTCCATCTTTTGCAGCTGGGGTAAGCGATTCTCTGTCATTCGAAACTTTTAAAGGAAAAGGAGAGGCTACATGAATGATATATTTGCAACCTTTTGCGGCTTCATTCCAACCCTCATCTTTTAATAAATCTAACTCTACAAAAGATAAATTTTTAAGTGCAACATTATTTTCTTCTAATGTTTTTTTTGTTTGTTCAATTGAATTTGAATGCCTAACAGTGCCTAAAACTTCATATCCTGAATTTAGTAATTCAATAGCAACATGTTTTGCAACAAACCCGCTTATACCAGTGAGTAATACTTTTCCAGGCATTAATTGTGTGATAGATGTTTTTCAGCCTCTAAAGCTGCCATACATCCCATTCCTGCAGCTGTAACTGCTTGTCTAAATGTTTTATCCTTTACATCTCCAGCAGCATAAACACCTGGTACATTGGTTTCAGTTGAGTCTGGTTTAGTAATTAAATAACCCTCGTTATCCATATCTAATTGTTTTTTAAATAAAGACGTTGCAGGGTCATGACCAATTGCAATAAACACCCCATCAAGTTTTATTTCCTCAACGTTGTTTGTTTTAACATTTTTAATTTTAATTCCTTTGACATTTTTAGGTTCATTGTCTCCGATTACGTCTTCAACAACTGAGTCCCAAATAATTTCTATTTTTTTATTTTCCATCAACTTTTTCTGAAGCATTTTTTCAGCTCTTAAGCTATCACGTCTGTGGATCAATTTAACTTTTGATGCAAATTTTGTAAGAAACATTGCTTCTTCAACAGCAGCGTTTCCACCTCCAACAACTGCAACTTCTTTATTTTTAAAAAAGAAACCATCACATGTTGCACAAGCTGAAACTCCAAAGCCTCTAAATTCTTGTTCTGATTTGATATTTAACCATCTTGCTTGAGCACCTGTTGAAATAATTATGCTATCTGCTGTATACTTTTGACCACTATCACCAATTGCTTCAAAAGGTTGTGATTTTAAATTCACAGATGCAATATGATCTTCAATCATTTCTGTTCCAACTGCTTTAGCTTGATCTTTCATTTGATCCATTAACCAAGGACCTTGGATTACATCTGCAAATCCTGGATAATTCTCTACATCAGTTGTAGTTGTTAGTTGTCCACCAGGCTCTGCTCCATAAACTAAAATAGGACTTAACATTGCACGAGCAGCATAAACTGCTGCAGTGTATCCAGCGGGACCGGATCCAATTATTAACACTTTTGTGTGTTTAGTTGGATTTTGACTCATATGAAAGCTATATAGTGATAAATGTCTAAATTAAAAGGTTTATTATTAACACAAGGTATGCACGGAATGATTAGCCAAGTAGAAGGTTTGGCTAAAGCTCTTGATATTGATTTCATACACTGCAAGGTTGAAACAAATAATATTTGGAAGATTATCCCACCAAGATTCTCTCCAATTTCACAAACAGTTTATAAAAAAATAGATCAAACAGATTTTGATTTAATAATTTCGTGTGGAAGAAAAAGTGTTATTCCTTCAATTCACTTAAAAAGTATTTCTAATAAAAAAATATTCAATATTCACATTCAAGATCCAAAAGTAGACTATAAGCATTTTGATTTTATTGTTGCACCAGAACATGATGCAATAGAAGGAGATAATGTAATAAGTACAAAAGGAGCAATTCATTATTTAACAGTGGAAGAAATTTCAGAAAATAAAGAATATTTAAACTCTTTTATTAAAAAAGATAACAGAAAAGTATGGGCCTTAATTTTAGGAGGACCGACAAAATATTATGATTATTCAACAAAAAATATGAAACATATTTTTTCAATGTTTTATAAATTATTAAAAAAGCATGATTTCCAACTTGTAGTAATTCCTTCAATGAGAACACCAATAAGTACAATTCATTATGCCAAGGAATTTTTTGGTGAAAATCACACTATAATAATGGATGTAGATAAAAAAGCGTATCTGTCTGCACTTGCAATATCAGAAAATATAGTAGTTACTTGCGACTCAAGCTCAATGATTTCTGAAGCTGCTTTGACTGGTAAGCCAATATATGTTGCAAATATTTTACCAAAAAAAAATGATAAAAGATTTCAAAGATTTCGAAACTTATTTAGAGAATTAAATATAACAAGAAACTTAGGAGAAGAAGTTGAAATTTGGAACTATGAAAAACTAACTGAAACGAATAGAGTAGCAGAACTTATTAAACAAAAAATTCAATCTTAATGTCATTTTTAAATTCAATAAAAAATAATTCATCAAAACATAAAATACCCTTTGATCATTGGGAATATAGTGATGCGCTAAGCGAGGGATCAATTGGTGAAATAATTAAAGCAGATATTCCTGATTTAACTAAACTAAATCTGTCATATGATGGGACAAGAGCAATTGATGGTGGTGGTGCAGAATTTCGAGCGGGGATTGCCTCAGGAGGTAAAGCAATAAAATTTAGATGTTTTGTATCTAAAGAGAATGCTACACAGTTTCCACATCTAGTTAAATTTATTAACGAATTGCAATCTAAAGAGACACATAAAACAATTTCTGAAATGATTGGGAGGGACTTATCAAATTCATATGTAAGAGTTGAAGTTATTTGTGACCGAGAGGGATTTTGGTTAAAACCTCATTGCGATATTAAAGAAAAATTAATGTCAGGTTTGATATTTGTCAATAATACCAATGAGTCTGAGGATTTAGGTACAGATTTTTATAATGAAAAGTTAGAGAAAGTTAAAACTTTACCTTATAGAAATAATTATGGGTATCTTTTTACCAGTGGTCCAAATACCTGGCATGGAATGGAAAAAAAGAAAATTCTTAAAGAGAGAAGATGCTTGCAAGTAAATTATGTTACTTTCGAAACTGATTGGAAAGTTGAATAATTTTTATTTTTCCCAATCAAATCTTGGAAAAGAGTCAAAAACTTTAAAGATTCCCTCTGACCATTGATTACAGACCTTTGAATAATTCTCGTCTGTAACATTTAAACATTCAAGTGTAGATAGATTATCAGCGTCTTTTTTAAGAACTGCAAAATCAATTGGAGGTCCAACAGTAAGATCACTTTTTAATGTAGAATCCATTGAAATCAGAGCGCAACGTGATGCATCACCAATTGAAACAGTTGGCTTTATAACTCTATCAAGAATTGGTTTTCCGTATTTTACCTCTCCGATTACAAGGTATGGTTTACTATCAGCTGGTCTTATGTAATTACCTTGAGGATAAACTAAATATAATTCATGTTGCTGGCCTTTTATCTGCCCTCCAACAATAAAAGTAGAACCTAACAAAACATTATCAGTATTTATTCCTTGAGGTGCTGAGTGTTCAATATTTAGTGAACCAACATAAGATGCTATTTGTTCAAAATCGCTACAAGTATTTAAATTCATTATACCCGATGAACTTTTTAAATCTTTTTCAATTGATTTAAAAACTGCTTGAGATGTTCCTAAATTTCCTGATGTTACAATTACAATAGTTCGATCACCTACGTCGTGTGTCATCATTTTAGAATAAATATTTACATTATCTAAACCAGCATTTGTTCTTGAGTCAGAAGCAAAAACAAGACCGTCATTTGTTTTAATACCTATACAGTAAGTCATCTCACCTTAATAATTAGTTAATTATTACATTTTTTCATAATCAATTAAAAGCATAACAGATATATCCAATATGCATTTGCTTATTTTATCTAAGTATTAAACACTAAATTATTATGGTCACAAAGCTCTGGAAAAATTATAATTCAAAACATGCTTATGATGGTTATTTTACCAAAGATAATAAACTTCGAAAGCACGCTACAATAATTTCATCAATTTTAGAGAGATACGGTAAAAAAAAACTTCAAGAAATTGAAAAAAATTGTCAAAGTACCATAAGTGCTAGAGGCATAAATTTCAGAGTATATGCTGCCAATAATAGAGCAGAAGAAAAAAAATGGCCTCTTGATATAATTCCAAGGATAATCCCAAAAACACAATGGAACAAAGTCTCAAAAGGTTTAAAGCAGCGAGTAAAGGCTTTAAATTTATTTATTGATGATGTTTATAATCAAAAAAAAATATTCAAAGATAAAATCATTCCAAGAGAAATTATTTTTAATTCTCCCTTTTATGTAAAAGAATGCGAAGGGTTTTCTCCTAAACACAAAGCTTGGTCAAATATCTCTGGGGTTGATTTAATAAGAAATACCAATGGTGATTATTTAGTTTTAGAGGACAATCTAAGAGTACCTTCAGGTGTATCTTACATGCTCGAAAACAGAATGGTGATGCGAGATGTATTTCCTGAATTATTTACAAGATATAAAGTTGCATCAATTCATCAATATACAAATAAACTATTCAATTGTATGGTTGAATGTATCCCAAAAAAAACTGTAAACCCACATATGGTAGTTTTAACACCTGGTATATTTAATTCTGCTTATTTTGAACACTCTTTCTTGGCTGAACAGATGGGTATTGCTTTAGTCGAAGGAAAAGATTTATTTGTTGAGAATGATATTGTTTACATGAAAACTGTCAAAGGCCCCCTTAAGGTTGATTGTATATACAGACGTCTTGATGATAATTTTTTAGATCCAAAAGTATTTTTCAAAGGTTCACTGATAGGAGTGCCGGGATTATTTAAGAGCTGGCGTAAAGGAAATGTTGGTATAATTAATGCTATAGGCACTGGAGTAGCTGATGACAAAGTAGTTTACTCTTATGTAAATAAAATGATTGTTTATTACCTTGGTGAACAGCCAATCTTGAACCAGGTAGAAACCTACTTATGTCATAATAAAAATGAAAGAAACTATGTAATTGAAAATATCTCTAAATTAGTTGTGAAACCCGCCAATGCTTCAGGTGGTTATGGAATAATGATAGGCCCTAAAGCAGATAAAAAAGAAAGAGATGAAGTAATTGCCAAAATTAAAAAAAACCCAAGAGAGTATATTGCACAACCACTTGAAACTCTCTCAACAGCACCAACAATTACCGAAAATGATATTGAGCCTAGACATCTTGATTTAAGGCCGTTTGTTCTAAGTGGAAAAACTACTTATGTGAGCACGGGTGGATTAACAAGAGTTGCACTCAGAAAAGGAAGCACAATCGTCAATAGTTCTCAAGGTGGAGGATCCAAAGACACATTAATTGTCGATGTATAAAATTTATATATCCTGTAGCGAAGTAACCTCTAATTTTTTTGTTTTAAGTGATTTGATGGCCTCTAAACATGCTAGAGCTGTCGACATATTGGTGCAATAAGGAACTTTATTTTTAAGCGTTCCTCTTCTTAGTGCTATTGCATCATTTAATCTATGTTCAGTATTTCCGCCACCAGTATTAATAACTAGACCAATTTTTTTAGAGTCTAACACATCAACAATATGAGGGGAGCCACTACTGACTTTATTAATAATTCTACATTTCATCCCATGTTTTCTTATGTATTCTGCTGTTCCTCTAGTTGCACAAAGTGTAAATTGTAATTTAATCAATTCTTTAGCTAAACCTATTCCTTCATCTTTGTGACTATCTTTTAAAGAGATAAACGCCAATCCATCTTTAGGTAAAGAGTTAGCAGAGGCTATTTGGCTTTTTGCAAAAGCCATTCCAAAGTTTTTATCAAATCCCATTACTTCACCTGTTGATTTCATTTCAGGACCTAAAAGCAGATCGCTGTTTGGAAATTTATTAAAAGGGAACACAGCTTCTTTAACGGCATACATTCCTTTGGACTTATCTCTTAAATTAAATTTTGATAATTTTTCACCCGCCATTACACGCGATGCAATTTTTGCAAGTGGTAATCCTTTTGCTTTAGATACAAACGGCACCGTCCGACTTGCTCGAGGATTAACTTCAATGACATAAATTTCGTCTTTTTTAATAGCATACTGAATATTCATGAAACCTTTAACTTTAAGAGCTAATGCTAATTTCTTAGTTTGTTTTTCAATTTCTTTAATCAAAAATGGTTTTATAGATACAGGAGGTAAACTACATGCAGAGTCTCCGGAGTGAATACCAGCTTCCTCTATGTGCTGCATGATCCCTGCAACATGAACTTGTTTTCCATCCGAGATGGCATCAACATCAACTTCCATTGCATGATCAATAAATTTATCTATTAAAATTGGATTTTCCTCAGCAGCTTTAAAGGCCTCCTCTACAAAATTTTTAAGTTGGCTTTTTTCATGAACAATTTCCATTGCTCTTCCCCCCAAAACATAAGAAGGTCTTACCATTAAAGGTAAACCAATTTTTTCTGAAATTTGTATTGCTTCTTTAAATGTTTTTGCAATCCCACTTTCTGCTTGTTTTAATTTCAGTTTATTTAACAAATTTCTAAATCGATCTCTGTCTTCAGCTAAATCTATAGAAGTGTACTGTGTTCCTAGAATTGGAAGCTTGTGGTCATGTAAGAATTTTGCAAGTTTAATTGGGGTTTGCCCACCAAACTGAGCAATAATTCCAACAAGATTTCCTTTTTCTTGCTCTCTCTTAATAATATTAAAAACATACTCTTCTTTTAGGGGCTCAAAATAAAGTCTGTCACTGGTGTCATAATCGGTTGAGACAGTTTCAGGATTACAATTAATCATGATTGTTTCAAAACCAGCTTCTTTTAGAGAAAAACTTGCCTGACAACAGCAATAATCAAATTCTATACCTTGTCCTATTCTGTTAGGACCTCCTCCTAAAATTATAATTTTTTTCTTTGAAGATGGGTCTGCCTCACACTCTGAATTAATAGAGAAATTTCGTTGATATGTTGAATACATGTAAGGTGTAAAGGACTTAAATTCAGCAGCACAAGTATCTACTTTCTTAAATACAGGTAAAATTTTTAGCGCTGTTCTTTTTCTTCTAACAATATCTTCATTAGTTTTGGTTAATTCAGAAAGTTTTTTATCAGAAAAACCAATTGATTTTATTCTATTAAATTCAGCAAAATCCATTGGTAATCCTTTCTTTTTAATTATAGTTTCATTATCTACGATTTCTTTAATTTGCTCTAAAAACCACGGATCAATTTTAGATAATGTAAATATTCTTTTTAAGTTAATTTTCTTTCTTAATGCTTCAGCAACCACAAGAAGTTTATTTGGAATATTTTCTTTAAGCTTTTTTTCAATTTGCTTCTTATTTAGATCAAACACTCTATCTAATCCTGAAAAACCTGTTTCAAGAGAAACCAATGCTTTTTGAAGTGACTCTTTAAAATTTCTACCAATTGCCATTGCCTCTCCAACTGATTTCATAGAAGTACCTAATATTGCTGGAGAGGTTGAAAATTTTTCAAAAGTAAATCTTGGAATTTTTGTTACCACATAATCAATGCTAGGCTCAAAAGATGCTGGGGTAACCTTTGTAATTTCATTTTTTAATTCGTCTAAGGTATAACCAACAGCAAGTTTTGCTGCAACTTTTGCAATTGGAAAACCAGTTGCTTTTGATGCGAGTGCTGATGATCGAGAAACTCTTGGGTTCATTTCAATTACAACCATTCGTCCATTTTTTGGATTGATTGCAAATTGAACATTCGATCCACCTGTTTCCACTCCAATTTTTCTTAAGCAGGCAATGGAGGCATTTCTCATAACTTGATATTCTTTATCTGTAAGAGTTAGTGCAGGGGCAACAGTTACCGAGTCTCCTGTATGAATTCCCATTGGATCAACATTTTCAATGGAACAGATAATGATACAGTTGTCTTTCTTATCTCTTACAACTTCCATCTCAAATTCTTTCCAGCCCTCTAAACATTCTTCGACCAATACTTGGCTTACTGGAGATTCGTGAAGCCCACTTTTTATTATTTTTAAATAATCTTTTTTATTTTTAGCAATACCACCGCCAAGGCCTCCAAGTGTAAATGCAGGTCTTATAATTGCAGGAAGACCAATTTTTTTTAAAACTTTAGAAGCTTGGTTAATATTATTTACAATCTCAGATTTAGGTAAATCTAAACCAATATCAATCATGTTCTTTCTAAATTTCTTCCTGTCCTCCGCATTGGCGATTGCCTTAGAGTTTGCCCCTATGAGTTCAATTTTATATTTTTTTAAAACTCCTTTTTTTTCAGCCTCCATTGCAAGATTTAGTGCAGTTTGGCCACCCATTGTTGGAAGTATCGCATCAGGCTTTTCTTTTTTAAGTATTTTTTCTAAAACCTCTAATGTTATGGGCTCTATATAAGTTTTGTCTGCAACATCGGGATCAGTCATAATTGTTGCAGGATTTGAGTTAATTAATATTACTTTATAACCCTCATCTTTTAATGCTTTACAAGCTTGTGTACCCGAGTAATCAAACTCACACGCTTGGCCAATGATAATAGGTCCAGCGCCTACAACTAATATTTTTTTAATATCTTTTCTTTTTGGCATTTTTTTTCATGTTGTTAATAAATTCTTGAAATAAGTAGACACTATCCTGTGGTCCAGGATTTGACTCTGGATGATACTGTACTGAAAATATTGGTTTGTTTTTAAGTCTTATTCCCTCAATGGTGTTATCAAAAAGAGATTTATGAGTGACTTCAATTTTTTTAGGTAAAGTTTCTTCTACTACTACAAAACCATGATTTTGACTAGTGATTTCAACTTTATCATGGATTAAATTTTTAACAGGATGATTAGCCCCTCTATGGCCCAATTTCATTTTTTTTGTTTTGCCACCTAAAGCTAAAGCTAAAATTTGATGACCTAAACAAATTCCAAATATAGGTAAATTTTTTTTAATCAATTCATTTATTATTTCTATTGAATATTTTCCAGTTGCTGCTGGATCACCGGGGCCATTAGACAAAAATATTCCATTTGGCTTAAGGTCTAATATTTTTTCTGCAGAAGTTTTACAGGAAACAACAGTTACTCTACATTTGAAGTCTGAAAAATATCTCAAAATATTTTTTTTTATTCCATAATCAATAGCAACTACATGAAAAAGGTTTTTTGTATTCTTTTTATATCCTATTTCTTTTTTCCACGTTTGAAGTCCTTTCCAAATATAATTCTTTGAAGTAGTAACAGTTTCTGCAAGATCAAGATTTTTTAAACCAGTCCATTTAATTGTTGAATTCGCTAGTTTACTAAGGTTAAACTTTCCGTTTTTTGAATAAGAAATTGTTCCTTTAGGTGCCCCTTTGTCTCTTATAAAGTTTGTTAAACTACGTGTATCTAAACCAGTAATACCTACAATTTTATTTTTTTTGAGCCAGGCATCCAAATGAAGAAATGCTCTATAATTTGAAGGAGAGGTTATTTCTGAATTAAAGATTACTCCTCTTGTCCAGATTTTATCAGACTCAACATCTTCTTTATTGGTTCCAACATTTCCAATATGTGGAAACGTAAAATTTATAATTTGACCTGCATAGGATGGATCTGAAATAATTTCTTGGTAACCAGTTAAAGAGGTATTAAAGCAAACTTCTCCAGTTGCTTCTCCTTGATAGCCAATCCCAATCCCTTTAAAAACCTTCTTATTTTCAAGAACTAAAACGCCTGTATTAAATTGTGAATTTTTTGAGTTTGTTTTTTTTGCTTTTTTGATCAATTACAACTCATAAGTTAAAGGTTAATACAATAATTGCACTATTATCGCAACAGAGATGTATTATAAAATTGTAAAAAAACAATTTTTCTTTTGAAGAATTATTTCTTTGAAGTAGATTAAAAAAAATTATGTCCTTAAAAGATACTATCGAAAACGAATACAAAACTGCTTTTAAATCGAAAGATAAAAATAAGATATCAACCTATAGGTTAATATTGTCATCCATTAAGGATCTAGACATAATTAACCGATCTGGACCTAATAAGAAAGATACAGATGATGAAGATATTAAGAAGCTTTTAAAAAAAATGGTTAAACAAAGAGCCGAATCAATTGATATATATAAAAAAAATAACCGTAATGATTTGCTAGAGGTTGAACAAAATGAATATGATATTTTAACTGGATTTCTACCAAAGCAACTTGGAGAAGAGGAAACCAAAAAAATCTGTGCGGAATTAATTGCTAAACTGGGCGCTAATTCAATAAAAGATATGGGTAAAGTAATGGGGGAGTTGAAGAAAACGCATTCGGATGAAATTGATTTTGCTAAAGCAGGCCCGATGATCAAAGACTTATTGAATAAATAATGAAGTATCCAAAAGAATACCTTGATGAAATAAAGACAAGGTTAAAAGTATCAACAGTTGTCTCAAAAACTGTTTCCTTAAAAAAAAGAGGTAAAGAGTTTGTTGGTTTGTCTCCATTTAAAAACGAAAAAACACCTTCATTTACGGTAAATGATGAAAAAGGATTTTATCATTGTTTTGCAACTTCAGAGCATGGAAATATTTTTGATTTTGTAATGAAAATTCAAAATCTTAAATTTGGTGAGGCAGTAAAATATTTAGCTCAATTGGCTGGAATGCAGCCTTATATGTTTTCAAAACAGGATGAAGAAAGAGAAAAAAAATGGAAAGAATACCAATCAATCTTTAGCCAGTACGTAGATTTTTATCATGGTGAATTATTAAAAAATGAGGGTTATTCTATAGCAAGAGATTATTTAAAAAATAGATCTTTAACTAAAGAAGAAGTTAAAAAATTTAAAATCGGATACATAGAAAAAAATCCAAATTTCTTTGAGAAATTAAAAGATAATTATAGTGAGCAAACTTTAGTTGAAACGGGTTTGTTTTACTTAGATGAAAAAAAGAAAATATATGTTGAAAGATTTAGAGGACGATTAATCTTTCCAATCAATAACATCTCGGGTCAACCAATAGCTTTAGGAGGGAGAATAATCGAAAAGGTAGATTATTTGGCTAAATATATAAATTCCCCTGAAACAAATTTTTTTAAAAAAGGCTCTAATTTATATAATTTAGATTTAGCTCGAAAACTTTCTAATAAAATAGATCATATCTATTTAGTTGAGGGCTATATGGATGTTGTCGGTTTAAGTAAAAATGGGATTGATAATGCAGTTGCTAATCTTGGAACTTCCTTGACCGATAAACAAATTTTAACTCTTAACCAGTTTTTTGATGATATTATTATCTGCTTCGATGGTGATGAAAGTGGTTATAAAGCTGCATTAAGAGCAGCAGAAAACTCTATTAAGGAATTAAAACCAGAAAAAAATATTTCATTTTTATTTTTACCAGACAAGGAAGACCCTGATAGTTATGTTAATAAAAACGGCAAAGCTAACTTTATTGACTTTACTAAACAAAGCAAACTTTCTATTCATCAATTTATTTTTAGTCATTATAAAAAACAAACAGAAAATAATCCTTCTTCATTAGCAATTTTTGAAAAAAAATTGAGAAGTATTGCAAGTACAATTAAAGATGATTTTATAAAAAAATATGTACTAGAATATTTTTTAGAAAAAATCGCAGAATTAACGCCGCATTCTAATCAAAATAAGAAAAAATTCTTTGTTAAAAGAACTAAATCTCTAGATACAACTAAGAAGCATTTCAATGACAGTCAATCATTGACAGGGGTTGAGCTCAAAGAGTTTTCTTTATTATATTTATTAATAAATAATTTAAATTTGTTACAAGCAAATATACATTTAATTGAAAATATTAAGTTGTTTACAGAGGTTAATAAAAAAATATTTGAACTAATAATTGAGAAATTGAAATCTGGAGAGCAAATTGCAATCGAGGATTTAAAGTTAGATAAACAATTGTTAGAAAAAATAAATAAATTTGCACCAATTAAACATATTCTTAAAAATCAAGCAGATGATCATCAAAAAACCATTGAACTCTTGGAAGATATTTCAAGAGATTTGATGAATTATGACCTTGAGTTTAGGATTCAAGAATTAGAATCGAAGTTCTCAGTTGATATGAGTGAGACCACATTTAATGAGCTAAAAGAGCTTAAAAAAAAGCAGAATCTCAATTAATCCAGCTAATTTATTCGTGGATTTTTATAGATTTGACATTATATAAGACTTCCAAACTCTTATTGTCGTGGAAAGAATTATAACAAAATCATTTGCTAGATTAATGGGTCGTGGAACTCATAGAGGTTTCATTACCTATGAGGAATTAACTAAGTCTCTTGGAAAAAGAAATTTATCAGATGACAACTTAGCTCAAGCATTCATACATATTTTAGATGAAAACGTTTCTTTAGTTGAAAAGAAATCCGATTTTAAAGTCTTAAGAAAAAAAGAAAATTCAAATAAAGATGAAGGTAAGACAATAGAGAAAAGTGATGATCCTATTAGGATGTATTTGCGTGAGATGGGTGGTGTGGAACTTCTTTCCAGAGAAGGTGAAATTGCAATTGCAAAAAGAATTGAGGCTGGAAAAGATGTAATGTTAATTGCACTTTCTCAAAGTCCAATCACAGCTCAACAGTTTTTTGAGTGGAACGAAAAATTACAAAAAGACGAAATTTTAGTTAGAGAAATTATCGATATTGATACAAATTACATGGAGGATGAGTCAACTGGTCCAAGTGCTAAGCAAAAAAATGCTGGAGAGACTGATAAAGAAGAAAGTTCTTCTGATGAGGATGATGATTTCAATCCCACTCTTGCTGCAATGGAAACCGAAATTAAGCCTAAAGTTTTAAAAACTGTTAATACATTAACTAAAGAATATACAAAATTAATAAAGTATCAAAAAGAAAAACTAGATTGTGTTTTAAATGCAAAAAATTTTTCTTCAGCAAAAGAAAAAGGTCATGATAAAATTGTTAGCGATATTTTAGAAAATATTAAATCTCTTCAATTATCTCCATCAGTTTTAGAGGATCTTGTGCAAAAGCATTATGTTGAAAATAAAAAAATCGTTTCACTTGAAGGTAATCTTTTAAGGCTTGCAATGGATCACAAAATTCCAAGAAATGAATTCATTAAATTTTATATTGGGAATGAAATTAATCCAAATTTAAAAAAATTTTTAGATACCAATAATGTTTGGAAACAATTTTTCACCAAAAATAAAGAAGAATTTAAAAATATTAGAGAGAGATTAATTGAAATTAGTCATAAGCTTGGAATATCAGTGACAGATTTTAAAAAGCTAGTAAGTAGAGTTCAAAAGGGTGAAAAAGAGTCTAGAATAGCAAAAAAAGAAATGGTTGAAGCTAATTTAAGATTGGTTATTTCAATTGCAAAAAAATATACCAACCGTGGTCTTCAGTTTTTAGACTTAATTCAAGAGGGAAATATTGGATTAATGAAAGCTGTAGATAAGTTTGAATATAGAAGAGGATATAAGTTTTCAACGTATGCTACTTGGTGGATTAGACAAGCAATAACAAGATCAATTGCGGATCAAGCAAGAACAATCCGTATTCCTGTTCACATGATTGAAACAATAAATAAAATTGTAAGAACTCAAAGATTAATTTTGAGTGAATTTGGAAGAGAAGCTACACCTGAAGAATTAGCTCAAAAACTTAGAATGCCACTTGATAAAGTTAGAAAAGTTTTAAAAATTTCAAAAGAACCAGTATCTTTAGAAAAGCCAGTTGGTGATGAAGAGGACAGCAGTCTTGGAGATTTTATTGAAGATACAAAAGCATTAGCGCCACTTGAGCAAGCAATTAAGTCCAATCTTGGTGAAGCAACTACTAAAATACTATCTACATTAACACCTAGGGAGGAAAGAGTATTAAGAATGAGATTTGGTGTAGGAATGAATACTGATCATACTTTAGAAGAAGTTGGATTACAGTTTTCAGTAACAAGAGAAAGAATTCGACAAATAGAAGCTAAAGCGCTTAGAAAATTAAAACACCCAAGTAGATCAAAACAACTTAAAAGCTTCTTAGAAAGTTAATACTGGGCCGTTAGCTCAATAGTAGAGTACTGCATTGACATTGCAGGGGTAGTTGGAGCGTAACCAACACGGCCCACCAATAAAAAATATGAATTTAAAAAATTTAAATGTAATTTTTGCAGGTTGCGCTAAAGATTGTTCAAAATTTTTACCTAAGACCTTGGATAATATTAAGTATTATTCATCATTGTTTGGACAAAGCTATTCAATAATAGTTGAAAATGGATCTTCAGACTCAACAAAAAAGATACTGAAAGAAAACCAAGGTAAAAATGATATTTATTTATTTTGTGATGAATTCAATAAGTTAACTAATCGGTGCCAAAGATTAGAAAATGCTAGAAATTTAATTATTAAAACAATTAAACAAAATAAAAATATTGCAAATTATGATCTATTTGTAATGATTGATCTTGATGATATAGGAACACATAAAATAAATGAGAATGATATCTTTAATGCTGTAAGTTTTCTTTTTTCAGAAAAAAATATAGCTGGGGTATTTGCAAATCAATTAGGAGGCTATTTTGATATTTGGGCTTTAAGGGATGATAAATATTGTGATGTAGATATTTGGGCAGAAGTTTTTAAATTTTTGATGGAAAATAAAAATTTTTCAGAACAAATTACAAAAAAAAATTTAGAAGACGCCTACAAAATTATTCTGAAAAAGAAAACTTTATCTTTTAATCGCGATCATCCTCCTATCAAAGTAAAATCAGCGTTTGGTGGCTTTGGAATTTATAAAATGCAAAGTGTTTTGAAAAATTCTGAAAAATATAATGGTTCACAACTATTAAAAATAATTTCAAAAGATAATAAAAATGTTACTGTTAATTATCAAAAATGTGAGCATGTAAATTTTAATGAGGGATTAGTAAGTCAAGGTTATAAATTGTATGTTTTACCATATTTAGTTAATTATGAGTTTTTGTCACTTAAAGTTAAAGCAGAATTTGCCTTAAAATTAATGTTTAAATAAGTTATATTTGAATTTATGTTTATTATATAGTCTTTATTAATTTATGACTGAATTTAATAAAAAAAAGAGTTTTAATGAATTTTTTGAAGAAGTATCACCTAGATTAGGAGTACGTAAAATATCTTTTAGAAAAATATTTAATTACTTGGACAAACTACCAGATCCAATAACAATAGTTGAGACCGGGTGTTTAAGAATTAAAGACAATTTTGAGGGCGATGGTCAAAGTACTTTACTCTTTGATGTTTATACTCAGTTTAGAGGCAATAATTCTAAAGTTTATACAGTTGATATAAATCCTCAGGCAACTAAAAATTGTTCTCAAGTAGTATCAAAAAATGTACATATAGAGACAGGTGATAGTGTGGGATATTTAAATAAATTGACTAAAATATTTGTTGATAAAAAAATTACTCCATCACTTTTTTATCTAGATAGCTTTGATTTAAATTGGAGATCTCCAGAAGAGTCAGGTCAACATCACCTTAAAGAACTTGTTAGCATAAAAAGTATTTTAAATCTTGATACACTAGTTGTTGTAGATGACTCTCCAATAAGTGGATATCTTCAAGAGTCAGAAGCTAAAAAAGGAAATCTTGACTTCATTCCGTTTGGCTTAGTTCCAAAACCAACAATTTCAGGAAAAGGATACTTAATTCACCAATATGCAATGCAAACTGGTGCTAAATTGCTATTTTCAAATTACCAGACTGGTTGGACAGGTTTTAATTAAATATATTTTAAAAAATATATAATTTAAATATTATTATTTTTTCTTACCTTGAATGAAATTTAAAAAAGAAGTAAAACCATCAAAATTACGTTGGGCCTGTAGCTCAGTTGGTTAGAGCAGTACACTCATAATGTATTGGTCCCAGGTTCGAGTCCTGGCGGGCCCACCAATAAAATCAACACTTATTTACGTTGAGTAAATAATACAACCGGCCAGGTACTCACATATGACTCACCTGGTGATGACTTTTTTGATACAATCAATCTTATGAAGCGCTTACTAGCATACTTGTTAATAGTTTTTGGCTTAGGATTAATCTTTAATATTAATGCTTTTTCCAAAACAGTATTTTGTGAAGTAGTTTTTATAAACGATGACGGTGAAACTGTTAAGGCTGGACCAAAAAATTGGAAAAAAAAAAGCAAAAGTGGAGTAAGTGCTAAGGCGTATGATGTTGAACCTGTATATTTCGTAAAAGATAAATGTTATTTTGCTTTTACAGACAGTGTATACGATGGTAAGAAATATATATCTAAAACTATTAAAGTAGATCACCCTCAAATAACATTTAAAAAATATATTGAACTATTAACAAGTTATAGGTTTAGAAAAGGTGCATCTTCTGGTATTTATGGATCTGGAGGATATTGGGTCGAAGTTGATATAGCAAGATCGATAGTAAGAGAATTTGAAAAAAATAATTTTGATACGACTTATCTCATATCTTTATTAGAATCGTTTTATAAAATTGCAAGAAAAGATCTACCTGAAACAAAATTTGTTGCAAAAAAAGAACCAAGCCAAACACAGAAGGTGGCAAATAAAAATATTCAAGAAATAAAGATTTGTTTTTATGAAAGTTTAACAAATCAAAAAGAGTATGGAGGCAGTCTATATATTGCAAATGATTTGCATCAACCAATATTAGATTGTTTAACTTCGAAAACTACTTATAGTTATGAAAATATTTTAAGCTACAAAGAGGTATTAAATAAGAATCCTAACATTGAAATTTGTTATAGGCCTGAGTATAAAATTATTTTTTTAACTAAAACAAATCAAGGTCGAAATAATTCAAAACCTTTTAAAGAAAGTTGTAAAAAACTATTTTCTGATGCACTAGTTTTGAAACACTTATCAGATAATTTATTTTCTATTTCTAACAAGACTCAAATCGCTAAAGCAGAACCAAGCCAAACACAGCCTGATAGCAATTTAGAGGAAGAAAAAAAGAAAATAGCTGAAGAGAAAAAAAAGATTGAAGAAGAGAAAAGAAAAATAGCTGAAGCTAAAAAGAAACAGGAAGAAGAAGACAAGAAACGTAAAGAAGCAAATGCTAAACTATACGTAATTGGCTCTGGAACTGGTTTTTTTGTAAGCTCAGAAGGTCACGCAGTATCAAATGAACATGTTGTTGGTATTTGTAGGAAAGTAGCAACTAAAATAGATGGTGAGAAAGTATTTTTTAACATTCTAAAGACTGATCAAGTAAATGACTTAGGATTAATAAAGGGTGATTATAAAAGTCCAAATTTTTTGAGCATTAAGTCAGATGGAGCTGAGTTTGGTGAAGACATTGTAGCTTTTGGATATCCTTTGAGAGGTATACTTAGTTCAAGTGTAAAGCTAACTAGAGGCATAGTAAGTTCTTTAAGTGGACTTAACGATAACTACTCAGAAATCCAAATAGATGCAGCTATCCAACCAGGTAATAGTGGAGGACCAGTATTAAATATGGAAGGTCAAGTTGTTGGTGTAGCTTCATCAGGTTTGAATAAATTAGCCATGATTGAGGAAGCTGAATACATCCCTGAAAATGTCAATTTTGCAGTGGCAGCTCCAACGTTACGTAACTTTTTAAAATCGAATGGTGTTAACACAAAAAATACACCTCTAAAAATTAATAATACGAAGGAGCTAGCAAAAATTGGAAGACCAGCAACAATTCAATTATTTTGTTTAAATACAAAAGCAAAACACGAAGAGTTAAAAAATAAAAAAAAACACAGTGATGTTTTGTTAGAAAAGGTTATTGAATTGAATTAATTCTGTGACTCTCACAGGTACTCACTGAATACAAGTTTTAGACTAGTTTTGAAAAAATTTTATTATATTTTAAGCGGCTCATTCGTTAGAGCAGTACACTCATAATGTATTGGTCCCAGGTTCGAGTCCTGGCGGGCCCACCAAACCCAGTAAAATCAGCGTTTAAAAATTTAATTTTTCAGATACTTAACCAAAAAACTAAATTAAACTTATTTTTTTGGATTTTTTACTCCTGCTAGTTTTTGAAGTAAATATACCTCTTTTTCAGTTAAAGTTTCTTTTTTATTTTTTAAATCTTCTGCAATTTTATGTTTAAGGGTTATTGTTGATAATAGACTAACTATTGAAGCAATTATAGTTAATAATACAAAGTAAATGTACGAAGGTATAAAGATAAGCATTGCTATAGTAATTGCGGTCCAACCAAAAAATATACCTTTTTGAATTGTTCTTTCGCTATTTAAATCTTTAATTTTTGTAAATTGAAAAAATAAAAGCATAGAAAGTGCCATTACACCTGAGATCGCAAACCACAATGTAATAGTAATGTCCGAAGAGCTACCACCTATAAAAGTATCATCCATAGCTTTTTGGACAAAATAAACCATAAATCCTTTATAGGCAAAATATGTAACAAATATTATTGAAGTTATTGAAGATATAATAAAAGATAACTTTGATGGTACATTTATTTTTTTCATTATTAAGAGAAATTTACATTATTAATTGTAAATTATTTAAGGGAAAAATCAGATAAGTTTTTTAAAAGACTTTCAATATTACCATCATTTGAATTAATAATTGAAGAAAACTCTTCTTTTTGAGTTCTTGCTAGGCTTAAACCTTCTATAATTAAATCTCTAATTAACAAATTTTCAGGATTTTTTGTATACACTCTCCAGTCAATCTTTACTTCAGGACGGTTTTCTGTAGCAACAAGAGTGCTTGAAACTATAGTGTAATTTTCATTGAGCTTTTTTTTTGAGTTAACTTCTATTTCAGGATTCGAATATTCAGCGAGTCTGCTCGAGAAAGTTTTTAAAAAGTATTCCTCAAAAATATTCATATAACTTGTTAATTGATCTTTGCTTATATTTTTTCGGTGAGAACCTAGTGAGTAAAAACCTAATCCCTTAATATCAACAGTTTCTTTGGCAATTTCTTTTAATTTTTCAATTCTTTGCTCTTTGGTAAGACTACCATTTAATGTTTCAGCAGCTCTATTAACAGTAGATTGAATAAATACGTCTGCTTCTAAGGAATAAACATTAGTAATGTTTAAACTGAAGAGTAATAAAATTAAAAGAAATTTTTTCATAAATAATTAAACTTATTTTTGAACTATTATTGACTATCTATTTCTTCCCAGTCCTCTTCATTTTTATAAATGACTTCCACGTTTCCTCTTTGATTATTTTCAATCTTATTTTCCCTATCTTGTAAATATAAACTTCTTACTGAGGCGTAAAAATCTATAGAATTTTCCTCAAGGTTATCAAATGACTCAAGATTATCTGCTCTGAAATCAACACCACTTATAGCTTTAGATGTTATATAGAGACCTTCACTTAAAAATTCATTATTTCCATGAACTGAAGCGTTATACCAAGGGTCACCTCCCATTACATTTGCAAAGGAACCAGCGGTATCTCTAAGTGTAGAAGGACCTAAAACGGGAAGAACAACATAGCATCCAGGACCTACACCCCAAGCTCCTAAAGTTTGTCCATAATCTTCCTTTACGTATTTTGGGAAACCCATTTTATTTGCAACATCGACAGTTCCTAAAATACCAACTGTTGTATTAACTATTAATCTTCCAGTATTTATCACTGCCAATTTAACATCACCTTGTAAAATATTATTAGGTATAGTTATAAGATTAGATAAGTTAGTGACAGCATTTTTGGTACCTTTTTGTATTGGATCTGGTAAATTTCTGTATCCTTTTGCTATTGGTTTAATAATTGCTTTATCTAAACCTTGGTTAAAAGAAAATGTTGCTCTATTTAATTTTTCAAAACAGTCTTTAATTTTCTTAGGTTGTTCTTTTTCTGATAAATCCAATTTACCATTAGATCCCGCATTAGCGTTTAAGGAAAATAAAAAAACTGAAAAGAGAATTATAGTTAATTTTTTAAACATGCTTATTTATATAATATATAATTATTTTATAAAATAATATTTATATTTAAAAAA
>CABXVD010000006.1 GCA_902515625.1 uncultured Pelagibacteraceae bacterium
AACCTATCAAAAAAGGGTATTGAAAGTCTTGGACCATCAGTTATAACACTTGCAAATTACGAAGGGCTGGTTGGACATGCTCAATCAGTAATAAAAAGAATTAGGAGAAAATAAATTTGTCAAAACAAGACTTACTGGAATTTAAAGGTAAAGTAATTGATTTACTTCCAAATGCCATGTTTAGAGTTAAGTTAGAAAATGGACATACCGTTACAGCTCATACAGCAGGTAAGTTAAGAAAAAACAGAATTAGAGTTCTTCAAGGTGATAACGTGACTGTAGAAATGACACCTTATGACCTAACAAAAGGCAGAATAATCTTTAGAGGTTAAAATCTTGCCTCGGTAGCTCAGGAGTAGAGCAGAGCCCTGAAAAGGCTTGTGTCGGAGGTGCGAATCCTTCCCGAGGCACCACCATATACTTTTCGTCTTGAAATAATTAAAAAAAAAATTAACCTAGTTACTATAATAAATAACAAAAGGACTAAGAAATAAGATGAGTACACTAACTGGTAAAATTAAATGGTATAATGGAAAAAAAGGATATGGCTTTATTGAAAGAGACGATAAAGAAAAAGACGCCTTTGTTCATGCCTCTGCTGTAAAAGATGCTGGAATGAGATATCTTAATGAGGGTGATAAACTTGAATTTACATTAGAAGACGGTCCTAAAGGTCCTTCTGCAGTTAATTTAAAGAAAGTAGACTAATTTCTTTTTAATACTTTAAGGACGTTTTATCTAATTATACGAGATATACGTCCTTACTAAATTAGCTCTTGTGTTATACTAGTTTTTGTCTAAAAGACTGCTCATGATTATAAATTTTACATTTAGAGAGACTTCAAGAAGCACTCATAGAAACTGTTTCCATAGCCTATAGGCTATTTATTTATAATATAATTTTAAATCCACAGAAAAATAATATAAAAACAAGGGATGCCTGGGTGGTGTAACGGTTAGCACGAAAGTTTGTGGAACTTTAAGTTTGAGTTCGATTCTCAGCCCGGGTACCAAAAAATGGATAAAGAAAATAAATTAGTACCTGGATTACCTCCAGGTTTTGAAGATCGTTGGGAAATTAAACTTCTTCTCAAAAAGAAGCTATTAAAAGCTATAGAGAATAATTTTATTAAGTTTGGAGCAGAACCTCTTGAAACACCTTCGTTCGAAATTAGTGAAAATATTGGATCTTTTTTGGCAGAAGATGAGGCCAATCCTATGTCTGATGTATTTTCATTCCAAGATGGAGAAAAAAGTATTACGCTTCGATATGATTTATCAAGCCCACTTGCACGATTTGTAGCTCAAAATAATCAAGAACTTCCATCAATTTTCAAAAGGTATCAAATTCAAAATGTATTTCGTAACGAAAAAGCTGGAAATGGAAGGTATAGAGAATTTATGCAAGCAGACTTTGATATTGTTGGGAATGTTGATCCAGCACAGGCAAATGCAGAACTTTGTAATCTAATAACAAGCACATTATTAGATTGTGGTTTGAACAAAGATCAATTTACAATCAATGTAAGTAATAGAAAAATCGTGCAAGGTTTAATTAATGAATTAAAAATATCTGAAGAAAAACAGGTCAAAGTTATTAGAGCTATAGATAAATTAGATAAGCCAGGATTTGGATTTAAGGGAGTTGAAGACTTATTAAAGAAAGAGAGAAAAGATCAAAGTGGAGCAATTACTAAAGGGGCTGATTTAACTGATCAACAAGCAGCACAAATATTAAATTTTCTAAAAATAAAAGATTTAAAAGAATTAAAACAAACCTTAAAAAATCAATTATCTCAAGAAGGAATAAGTGAATTAGAAAATGTATTCGAGATACTTGATTATGGATTAAATATAAATCAAGTTAAAACAAACTTTACGATTGTGAGAGGATTAGCTTACTATTCGGACTTTATTGTTGAAACAAACTTAAACTTCAAAGTCACAAATAATAAAGGTAAGGAAGTTGATATCGGCAGCATATGTTCAGGTGGAGCCTATGCAAAACTCATATCAAGATTTAGAGGGGTTGATATTCCAGGTACTGGAATAAGTTTTGGAGTTGATAGATTGTTATTCGCTTTAATGCAATTAGATCAGACTAATGTAGAGGATCAAAAACCAGTTTTAGTATGTGTAATGGATAAAAAATATTTAAAAAATTATTATGAGATGGTTGATCAACTAAGAAATAATAGTATTAATGCTGAAATTTTTTTAGACAGTAAAAAAAACCTAGGTAAACAATTAACTTTTGCAAATAAACGAGATTTATCAGTTGCGATTATTTGTGGTGAAGATGAATTTAAAGATAAAACTGTTACTATAAAAAATCTAAAAGGTATCAAGGGCGAAAATAATAAAACAATCCCAAAAGAAGATTTGATCAATGAAGTCAAAAAACTTATCTGAAAAAATTCTTAGGTCAGTAAAATCTAAGGGTTTTAAGTATATTGAGCTACCATCTGTAATAGAGGCAAATCATATTGTTCAAAGATCAGGAGAGAACTTTAGGAAATTCATGTTTTCCTTTACAGATATAAATGGCAAGGAATTATGCTTAAGACCTGACTTAACAATTGCCTCTTGTTTAAGATATTTAGAGGAAAAATTAAAAGGTAAAGAGAAAATTTTCTATAGTGGTCAGGCTTACAGGAAAGTACAAAATAAAAAAGACTCAATAATAAGAAATCAGGTTGGCTTTGAGATCATTGGATCTAAAAATGAAAAGAATGACGATAAAGAAATCATAAATACTTCTCTAGAGTCTCTACAAAGTATAAAATATACATCAGGAACATTAACTATTGGGAATGTTGAAATCTTTAATTTATTAATTTCAAAACTGAATATCCCAAAGCGTTGGAAGTTAAGATTGATAAGGCATTTTTGGAGAGAGAAATATTTTAATGATCTTTTAAAAAGATTAGAAACTAACTCAGATGTAGATCCAACTATTGTTGAGATTGATAAAAAAAGATATTTTAAAATGTTAAAAGAAGATTTATCTAAATTTATTGCAGGAAGATCAATTAATGAAATATTAAAAAGATTTGATAATAAAATTAGAGACCCAAGAGGGGCTAGTAAGGGAAAAAACATATCACAGATCATAAAAAAATTTCTTAAAATAAAATGCCCAATAAATAAAGCAGCAGCTGAATTAAATAAATTTTTTAAAAAAAATAAGATTAATCTGGTGGTTGATCAAAAATATTTCCCGACTTCGAAAAATAAAATTTCAAAACTTAATATAGTTTTCTCAGCTTCTTTTGGAAGACAACTAGAATACTACACAGGTATGGTTTTTAAAATTGACATTAAATCAAAGTCAAAAAATAGAAATATAATTAATGGAGGCAGATATGACAAACTAATTTCTGATCTTGGCTCTGAAAAACAAATACCAGCAGTTGGAGCTGCTTTAAACTTAAGTAATTAATGACAAAAGATATTATTAGTATTGGAATTCCAAGCAAAGGTAGACTCAGAAAAGATATTTTAAAGATCTTTAAAAATAATAAGTTAGATCTTATTTCTGAACATGGTGAAAGAGATTTGTTGGGCTCTATTAAACAATTAAAAAATATTAAAGTTTTGTATCTTCATGCAAGAGAAATTGTTGAAAGACTTGGTGATGGCTCATTAGATTTAGGTTTTTCAGGTTTTGATTTACTAAAAGAAAGTGAAATTAATATTCAAAATAAAATTTATGTTACTAAAAAATATAATTTTGGAAAAGCAACATTAGTTGTGGCAATTCCAGATCCCTGGATAGATGTTCAAACGGTTGCAGATTTAGAGGAAATTGCATTTGAGTTTAAAGATAAAAAGAAAAAAAGATTAAGAGTTGCCACGAAATATCCTAATTTAACTCGAGAGTTCTTATTTTCAAAAGGAGTAACACAATTCAAATTAGTAGGTAGTTTGGGGGCAACGGAGGCCTACCCTTTCACTGGATCAAGTGAGATTATCACAGATATAACTTCAACAGGTGAGACTTTAAAAGCTAATAATCTTCGTATTCTAAAAGATGGAGAAATATTAAAATCCGAGGCTTGTATGATGATATCAAAATCTTCTTTTAAAAATAAAAAAGTGAAAAAATTGGCTAACTTGCTTTCTAAGAATTAGTAACAAGTTGATTTACGATAAAACACGTATATCTTTGTAAATGTGGATACGATTCTATTAATTGTTTTGGTTTTATTGCTTAGTGCAACTTTAGGTATTTTGTATCTAAATATAAGAACTAAGCCAAAAGATGAGAGCGAGAATAAAGAAGCGGAGGAAATAGCTAATTTAAAGAACGAAATAGTTACTTTAAAAGATACTTTAAATAATACTATTAATACTTCCCTTGGTACAATGTCGACCTCATTTAACAACCTATCAACAGGGGTTACGAAAGATATGACTGAGGCCTTAACTAAAGTAGATGAGAAAGTTGGAAACTTTAACCAACAAGTGCAATTATTAAATCAAAGCCAAGAGGGGATTACTAAAATTTTAGCTGGAGTTAAAAAATATGGAACGCTAGCTGAATTTAGTTTAGATGCTTTAATTAAAGATTTGTTGCCAGCTTCTCAATTCATGACGAATGTAAAAATGAAAGATGAAACAAGTGAGAATGTTGAATTTGCAATTAAACTTCAAGGAGATGTTTTGGTCCCAGTTGATAGTCACTTTCCTGTTGAAAAATTTAAAGCAATAACCGATGGTTATGACGCAGATGATAAAAGAGCTATTGCAGATGCAAGAGCTAAATTAGCAACTGCTTTTAAAGCTAAAGCTAAGAGTGTTAATGAAAAATACATTGTGCCACCTAAAACAACAGATTTTGCAATTGTTTATGCACCGACTGAAAGTTTATATAAAGAATTAACTGAATTCCAAGATCCAACTACTAAAGAATTATTAACTAAAGAATTGATGAAAAAATATAAAGTTATAATTTGTGGACCTAATACTTTATCTGCTTATTTACAATCTCTTCACATGGGTTTTCAGTCATTGAAAGTTCAAAAAGGTGCAACAGAAATATACAACCATCTAAAAACAATCAGCTCAAGATTCGGTAAGCACTTCGATAATATTATTTCACTAAGAAAAAAATTAGAAGAAGCAATGATTGTAGTAGATAAGTTTGGGACAGATGCCAGATCAATCACAAGAACGCTTGAAAGCATTAAAGATCCTGAACAACTTGAAAAAGCTGTTCAAACTGAAAATGTAGAAAAATTTGTTGATCGTCCAAAACAAGCAAATAATTAATTTCAATTTTTCTCCAATAAAGAATATAAGAAATCACATGCAGTGGAATAAGAAATACAATTATCCAAAATCCTCAAGAGCTACAGTAGATGGAATAAGAAGATATTTATTGGGAGAGGACAAATTACCATCAGTGACTAGTATTCTTGATCAAACTCGCTCTGAAGAGGATAAAGCTGCGCTAGCTAATTGGCGTGAGAGAACAGGATATAAAGAGGCTGAGGCAATTACAAAAGCAGCAAGTACCAGGGGTTCCCAAATGCACAATTACTTAGAGTCTTATCTTCTAGGAAGAGAAAACTTAAGTTTTTTTGATGATAATGAACAATTTAAACTAATGGCAAAAGAAATTATTGAAAAGGGATTAAAAAATAGATTGGAAGAAATTTGGGGAGTTGAATGCACACTTTACTATCCAGATAAATATGCTGGTACAGCAGATTGTGTTGGAGTTTATGAGGGAAGAGAAACAATAATAGATTTTAAACAAAGTAATAAGCCAAAAAAATCTGAGTATATTGACTCATGGCTACTACAAACGAGCGCTTATTCATTGGCTCATAACATAGTGTATAACTCTAATATCACTTCTTGTGTAATCCTAGTTTGCACAGTAGATAAATTATTCCAAGAATTTAAAATTCAAAGTCATGATTTAGTTGTTTATCAAAACTTATTTTTGGGAAGATTAAAAAAATTTAATGAGCTTTCAAATTTAGATTAAATATTAATATGGATAAAATAGTAATCTACGATACCGAAACAACCAATAGTACTATCTGGGGAAGTATTATCGAGGTTGGAGCGGTAGTTGTAGATAAAAACCTTAAAGAAATTGGAAAATTAAATATTCGTGGGCGAATGCCAGAAGGCGAGGTACCTAGTGCAAAAGCACTTTTAGTAAATTCCACAAGTATTGATTTACTTACCAAAGGCAACTATTCACATTATGATTTTCTAGGAGCTGTCGAAAATTTCTTTTCAAAAGCAACTCCATCTTTGTTCATGGGTTGGAGTAATCTTAATTTTGATCGTCGAATGTTTCATTTTAATTTTTTTAAAGGAAATAGATATCCTTATTTAACCCACTCTTCACCCAATCAAGAATCTGATGGTCTACATGTTGCAAGAGCTGCTCAAACGATAAACTCTAAAACTTTAAAAACCGAATTAACACCTGCAGGAAATGAAAGTTTGGCTTTGGAAGCACTTGCACGACAACAAGGATTTGATACCACTCAACAACACACTGCTTATCACGATGCTTTTACAAGTTTAAAAATCCTTAGAATTATAAAAGATCAACATAAAGACAACTGGGACAAATTTTTAAGCACATCAACAAAAAGTAGCGTTGAATCACTTTTAAAAAGCGAGGGAATTTATTCTATTTTTGAAAATGTAAAAGGAAGAAATATGATGTATCTTGTTTGCACACTTCATCCAGAACATTGTTTTCATCCTACCTATGCATCTTGGGGATATGTTTGGGACTTACGAAGAAATCCAGAACCTTTTTTAAATTTGTCAGTTAATGAGCTTAAAGCGAATTTGAAAAAAATAAGCCCAAAAGCATTAAGGGTATTAAAAACTAATAAGGCTCCAGTAGCTTTAGATAAAAAATTTGCATTAAAAGAAAAAGCATATTCAGAATTAGATTTAGAAACAATTCTGAAAAGAGCAAAGTTAGTGAGAAGCAGTGAAAATTTTTGCAAAAATATTCAAATTATTAATAGGGAAGCTGCAGAAGAGAAAACCCAAACTCAGACGCAAGAAGATTTACTACCAGAGGAAACTTTGTATGAAAAATTTATTCCCAATAAAGATACTGCATTATTTAAAACATGGCATAGTTCATCGTGGGAGGATAAATTAAGATTATTAGATAAGTTTCAAGACAAACGATGCAGCTGGTTTGGTCAAAAAATCATTTACCAGGAGGCACCTCATATTTTACCCCCCGATTTATACAAAAATATAAAAAGTGAAATAGCTCGTAGAATATTGAGCAAAAACAAGGAAAAGTGGCAAACCATCGGTATGGCTTACACGGAAATTGATACATTGAGAGATCAAGCATCTAACCGAGATGATCAGGAAGAGTTGAAAAAATTGGATGAAATTAATGAATTTATAATGTCTATTGAAAAAAAATATGAAATTGCCTAGTTGACTTTAAGGCTCCAATTTATAAAAAGGATTTATGCTTATAGATTTTAAAGATGAAGATTTTGATAATAAAATTAAAAAAGAAGACGTATCAGTAATTCAATTTTCAGCATCCTGGTGTGGTCCATGTAAAGCTCTTAAACCAGTAATGGATAAATTATCAGATGAATACAAAGACAAAGCAAATTTTTATATAACCGATATTGAAGATGCTGGAATTAATACAGGTTCTGCAGCAGGGATCCGTGGAGTACCAACAGTAATAATATATAAAAAAGGACAAGAAGTTAGCCGTAAAGTTGGAGGGGTTCCTGAAAGTCACATGAAAGAATTCCTAAACGAAAATATCTAGTTTAAATTTAACACCTCACCAGCAAGATACAAAGATCCGGTAATCAATATTATGTCGTTTTCCTTGACCGGAATTGACTTGATAGCATCAATAATACTTTCTTTATATTGAACGTTTTCGAAGCTATTAAGCTTGCTTTTTAACACTTTTCCTTTGATGGTGTTTGGCTGATTGGGGATATCTATAGTGGTCAAGGAGGAAATATTTTTAAAATAACTCATATAGTCGTTATGATCTTTGTTACTCATCATACCTAGAATAATATGTTTATTGCAATTTAAACTTTCCAAATATTCATTCAAAACTTTTGCTCCTAAAGGGTTATGAGACCCATCAACAAGTAATTTATTATTTTTTACCAATTCTTTAAGATTACCGGAAGCTATTTCTTGAAGTCGTGCGATACTTTTAATTTTAGTAATTCCATCTTTAATATGTTTTTCACTAACTTTTAAATGGTTGATTGATCTTAAGGTTGCTATTGCTGTTGAAATATTTTCAAGCTGAAATTGACCTTTAACGCTTGGAGTTGGAAGTTTAATACCACCATTTTTATCTTCATAAAAAATAAAACCATTTTCGTTTGATGAATAATTATAATCTTCATTAAAAAAATATTTTTTTGAAGAATTTTTTAAAATTGAACTTTTAATTTCATTAACAATTTCAGATGAACTTTGCTTGGCAATGATAATATTAGAATTTACTAAAGTTGAGGTTTTTTCAAATATTATTTTTTTAGTTGTTTGTTCATTTTCAGGTAACCAATCTAAATGATCCAAACCAATAGAAGTTACAACGCTCGCTAAATTATCTTTTAGTACATTTGTTGCATCAAATCGGTGAAATAACCCTGTTTCAATTAGGTTTATATTTTCAGGGTATTTTGAGGCATTATAAAAATAGGCTGCAGTTAATATTTCAAAAAAAGTTATTGGTTCATTGTTATTTGCTTCTTCAATTTCCTCAAAAAGAATTCCAAGATCATCATCATTTAATTCTTCATTATTAAATACAAATCTTTCGTTTATTCTTTTGATATGGGGGCTGGTGTAAACATTACACTTAATATTTGCCTCTCTTAAAATTGCGAATATAGCCTGAATAGTTGAATATTTGCCATTAGTTCCAACTACCGAAATAGCTTTTAATTTGTCCTGTGGGTTTCCAAGGGTTTTACAGAGTTTTTTTATTCTATCTAAACTTAGATCTATCTCTTTAGGATGCAACTTTTGTAAGCGATTGACTATCTTCTGCAGTTTCATTTTGTTCAGAAGTTATAACAGAATTTCGTTTTAACAATATTGATAATAGAGTACCAATTTTAGAGGCTAGTTCTTTTCGTTCAACTATTAGGTCAACAAATCCAGTTTTTTCAACATACTCACTCTTTTGAAAACCTTCAGGCAACTCCTCTTTAACAGTACCTTGAATAACTCTAGCCCCTGCAAATGCAATCAATGCACCAGGTTCTGCAATATTGATATCACCAAGCATTGCATAAGAAGCAGTTATTCCTCCAGCAGTAGGGTCAGTGATACAAACCAAGTAAGGTAAACCATTTTTTTTTAATTCATTAATTGCTAGAGTAGTTCTCGTCATCTGAGATAATGAAATTAAACTTTCCATCATTCTCATTCCGCCACCAGCACTAATACATAAAAAAGGAGTTTTATTTTCTATCGCATGTTGAATTCCATATAAAAAAGCTTCACCTTCAGCAGCAGCCATTGAGGCACCTAAAAAATCAAAATCAGATGCAACTGCAGTAATTTTAACATTATCAATAGTGCCAGATGCAACCATCATTCCACACTCTAAACCAGTTTTTTTTCGTGCACTTTTTAACCTGTCTTTGTATGACTTAGAATCAGTCCAATTTAATGGATCATCTTTCGGAATAGGAGTTTTAAATATTTCATAATTGTTTTTACCAAATAAAATATCAAATCTCTGTTTAGGCTTAATTCGGTGATGCTTGTTACATTCAGGACAAACCCATAGGTTATTTTCTAAATCCTTTTTAAGTATTGGGCCTACACAGCAGGAGGTCCAATCACTATTTGCAATATCTTCTTTCGAAGCTCTTTCTTTAATAGCTGTTTTGATTTTTTCACCAGCTTTTATTATCTTCGTAATCCAGTTCATTTAATTCTATTTTTTAATCTTTTAACTATATTAGTAACATTTGTGACAGCATTTTGTCTGTTTTTAATCGATTTAGATATTTCCTTGCAAATTGCGCTTCCTACAACCAAACCATCAGCTTTTTTGAGAGATTTAATTGTTTTTTCTGTGATTCCGAATCCAATTACAACATTTTTTGATTTGTTTTGATTTTTAATTTTGAAATAATTTTCTAAAATTTTTTTAGGGGAAACTTTTAATTTTCCTCCTGTAGTTGACAGCATACTTATATAGTAAATCATATCATGAGAGTCTTTGATAATCTTTTTTAATCTTATTTTTGATGTAGTTGGAGAAACTAATTGTATAAAGTTGATACCTTTTCTTTTACACTTTTCAGAAAAACTTTTATTTTCTGGGTAGGGAAGGTCAACAACAATCAAACCATCTATTTTTGAACTTTTACATTTTATAAGAAATTTATTTTCACCATATTGATAGATCATATTGTAATAGCCCATTAAAATAATAGGGGTTGTTTTTTTTGATAACTTAAATTCTTTAGCAATTTCAAAAACATCATTTATTTTAATCCCATTTTTAATTGCGCGGTAAGCACTAGTTTGTATTTGACCACCATCTGCAATGGGAGTGTTATGGGGGAAACCTAACTCACATATGTCAGCATGAGCTGATATTGATTTAAGAATATCTAAAGATTTTTTCTTAGTATTATCGCCAGCAACCGTATAAGTTAACAATGCTGGTCTGTTAGCATTTCTTGCTTTTTTAAAAGCTTCGTTAATTAATGAGACCATTAATTTTTTCCCAATCTCTCTTTTAAAATATCTCTGTCTTTTTTTGCATCTCCGCAAGAATTTACAATTATAATTGTATCCTTGCTTAGTTTTGGTGCAATTTTAATTGCTTCTGCAAATGCATGACTAGGTTCCAAGCTTGGATTTAGGTTTTCAAATTTAGTTACCATAACGTAAGCACTTAAAGCGTCCTCATCAGTTGCATAAGTGTATCTTGCTCTTTTAGTATCTTTTAAATAACAATGGATAGGACTTACACCAGGATAATCTAATCCTGCACTTATTGACTCGGTTTCATTGATTTGACCTTCATTATCTTGGCAAACATAAGAAGCAGCACCATGTAAAACTCCAATCTTAGCATTTCTACTCAAGGGAGCTGCATGAAGTTTTGACTTTTTAGGTCCACCTGCCTCAACTCCAATAAGCTCAATTTGTTTTTTATTAAAATCTATAAATTCACTCCAGAAGCCATAAGCTGAACTTCCGCCACCTACACAATTAATTAATTTAATTTTTTTTGGAATTATTTTAAATTCAGATTTTAATTGTACCTTTAATTCTCTGGATATTTGAGCAGTACTCCAGCCACATATTTTAACAAATATATTTGGACCTACAGTACTACCAACGCACATATGAGTATTATCACAGTTTGATACCCAATATCTCATGCATTCACTAACAGCATCTACTAAGGTCTGACTACCAGAATATACAGGAACAATCTCAGCTCCATTTTTTTTCATTGCATCACAATTTGGTTTTTGTCTTTTAATATCTTTAGCACCCATAAAAATTTTACATTTTAAGCCAAACTTTTTCGCCGCCATACTTAGCATTTTTCCAGCATACCCCGCACCTGTATCACCAACGATATATTTTTTACCCATTGCTTTGCAAAGAAGTGCATGCACAGTCGCATTATATATTTTATGTGCACCGCCGTTAGCTTCAGATACAACTTTTGCCCATATTTGAGCACCACCTAGATGACTAGATAAATTTTCTAATTTTACAAAAGAGGTTGGAGAGCCAATATAATTTTTAAAATAATAGTCTCTCTTTTTAATAAATTTTTTATCTTTTCTTAATTTTTTAAATTCTTCAGTTAAATCCTCTACAGGTTTTTTTAGAGTTTCAGGAATAAAGCTACCTCCAAATTTACCTCCCCAAAAACCGAATTGGTCATGTTGATCAATTAATGGAACACCTTTTTTAAGTTTCATTTTTAATTTGTTTTACTTTTTTTAAAAAAATTTCTATTTTGGATAGATCTTTTAATCCAGAAGTTTCTAAGCCTCCAGACAAATCTATAAAATCTGCTATTTTTCCATAATTTTCTAAGTCTTCATTGTAATTAATATTACCAGCAATCATCAATTTTTTATTAAGTTTGATGTCTGTAATTAGATTATGATCAAATGATTTACTTTTTTCATAACCTTTACTATCAAATAAATAAATATCAGTTACCTCATTAAAATCTTTATATTTTTCTAAGTCTGTTTTATCTTTAATGGTAAATGCAGTGATGATTTTCTTATCGTAGGTATTTTTAATAGAGCCTATTTGTTCTGGAGTGCAATCATATAACTGGTAATAGTCAAAAGGGAGATTTTTAATTTTTTCTAATATTTCCTTACTAGGTTTGACTAAAACAGCAACAAACTGAATATTATTTTTATTTATAGTTAACAATTTTTTTAATTGTTCAAAATCTACATATCTAGGACTTTTTTGATAGTTACAAATAAAACCAATAAATTTAGGTGGATACGGATGATTAACAATAAAACTCAATGTGTCTAGATCAGAAACTCCACAAATTTTACAGCCGTCGATCATTGGCTTAAATGATCTATCAATTTTTTTACATTAAGTTTAATATTACCTTTGGTGAGCGATCTACCCATTACAACTCCTGAGACTTTATTCTTAAAAGCATCTTTAGGAGACATCACTCTTGCTTGATCGTTTGAATTATCTCCTGGTAGTCTTATGCCAGGTGTTATTATCAATAAATTTTTAAATTTTTTTCTAATCATTTTGGACTCTTGTGGTGAACATACAATTCCATCACAACCTGATTTTTTAATAAGTTCAGCTTGTTTTAAAACTAATTGTTGAACATTTTTTGTATGACCTATTTCTTTCAAAGATCTATTATTCAAGCTTGTTAAAATTGTTACACCTAAAACTTTTAAGTTTTTGTTTATTTTTTTAGAGTGTTTTTTTACAGCTTTAAGCATATCAAGACCACCATTTGCATGAACTGTAATGTACTTACATTTTTTTAAATCTTTCAAACTATCAACAGCTGAAAGGGCAGTTTGTGGAATATCATTTATTTTTAAATCTAACCAAAAATCTCTTTTAAACTTCTCAAGGAACTTTCTTCCATTTTTTGAGTAAAAAAGTTGTAATCCAAATTTTGGTACTATCTTAAATTTATTATTTTTTGTTTGAAAAATTATATCTTGAATTTTTTTTATCTTTGATGCATCGCAAGCAACAAATATAATTTTATTCTTCATTATTTAATTTTTTAAACAAGTCTTTAGACATTTTAAAGTGAATAGTTTTTTTTTCAGGAGTATTGACTTTTTCTCCTGTTTTAGGATTTCTTGATATTCTGGCTTTTTGAATATTTGTAGAAAATACTCCAAAACCTCTAAACTCTACCCGGTCTCCTCTTTTTAGAGATTTCTTTATTTCCATTAAGATTATATTTGTAAATTTTTCTAAGTCTTTTTTTAAAAAATTTGGATAATTGTCCGAGAGTTGTTTTAAAAGCTTTGATTTTACAATAGCCAATTTGGATCTTCTTAATTTTAATTGTCTTCTTCTTTTTTCTTTAAGTCCTCAGATAAAGATGAAAATGGTAAGTTTTTACCGGATCCTTCTGATCCGTATTTTTCTAAAGCTTCTTTTTTTTCAATTTCCTCAAGCAATTTTATGCTTAGTACAACTTTTCTTTTATTGAAATCTAGATCAGCTATTGCACAATCAAGCTTTTCTCCACCTGTCCATCTATTAGGCCTTGCGTCTGCAGCATTAATAGCAATTGCAGATTTTTTAATTTGAAAATCCATCTCGCAACCTTCAGGCCTCACCATCAGGCCCTTATTGTCAGTTGAAACAACCTTTACTGTGATAGTTTGATTTTTAATTTTATCTTTAAAGAAATGAAAAGGATCTGTTTTGGTTTGTCTTAGACCAACTCTAATTTTCTGTTCTGAAGATTTAATCTCTAGAACCATTACTTTTATTTTATCACCTTTCTTGTATTTTGCTAGTTCCTCTTCGCCATTATTTAAGTAAGTTAAGTCATTACAATGTAAAAAGGCGTCTACATCTAAATTTTGGATTTTAACAAATAATGAGTATTCATTTTTGTTCACAATTTCACCTTCAACAATAGTATTGATAGGAAATTTTTTTTCAAAAGTTTCAAAAGGGTTTTCTTGAGTTAATCTATGTGAAATAGCAACTCTTCTTTTATCTTTATCTATTTCAGTTATTACACAGTCTATTTCATCGCCAATTTTAAACATTTTTTTTGCAGAAATATTTTTCTTTGTCCAGCTTAGTTCACTTGAATGCAATAGGGTTGTCAGGCCTGGCTCTAATTCACAGAAAGCACCAAAGTCCATTAGTTTGACAACTTTAACTTTATATATTTTATTAAGTTCATAATTTTCTATATGTTCAAAAGGATCTGGAGATAATTGTTTTACTGAACAGCCAACTTGTAATTTTTCTTTATCAACACTTATAACTTTCAGATCATGTTTTTCACCAATATTAAATACTTCATCAGGATGATTAACTCTTGAGTAAGAAATTTCTTGTAAATGAACTAGTACATCTAATTCTCCATTAACATTAAAAAAACAACCAAAAGAACTGTAACCTTTTACTTCAGCTCCTTTTATGATGTCACCTACTTTAAATTTTTCAATTATTTTGGCTTTATCCTCTTTTTTAAAAGATGAAATAATTTCTCTTCTTGAAACACAAGCATTACCTCGCACCTTATCAAGTTTAATTAAAGCAAATTTTTGAGGTTCGTTCATTAAGTGGCTGATATCTTTTAGAGGCTTATCACTGATTTGTGATCCTGGTAAAAACATCAGAGAGCCCGTATCTATGTGCTCTACAATACATCCACCTTTACATTTAGACGTGATCTTACCCATAATGGGTTCATTTTTTTCATATGCTTCGACTAATTTATCCCATCCTTTAATTTTTTGTGCTTTAGAAGCTGAAACTAATACTTCACCGTTTTTATCCTCAATTTTCTCCAATAAAACAGAAATATTTTCACCAACTTTTATTTTTTCACTTAAACCCATGCTTTTTAATTCATTTACATCAAGAACTGGTTCAGACTTTAAACCTTCGACAAAAAGGAAAACGAATTTTTCAGTAATTTTATTTATCTTACCCTCGATAATTTTTCCTTCTTCAATTTGGATTTTTGACAGTTGACTATTAAGTAATTTTTCAAATTCTTGTGAGGCTGGATTTGATAAATCTTTATAAATTTCCATTAAATAATTATTTTTCTATCTATTATTTTTTTTATTTTTAAAAAACAACGTCTTATACTTAGGTTGGTAGTGTTTAGCAAGATGCTATCCTTCGTTTTTTTTAGGGGTGAAATCTTTCTATTTTTATCATTTTTGTCACGGTTTTTGATGCTTTTTAGAACATCTGAGTAAGATATATAGTTCTTTTTAGCCTTAAGTTCTTTATATCTTCTCATTGCCCTAGTTTTAAGATTTGCAGTGATAAATAACTTTACATCTGCGTCAGGCACAATTACGGAGCATATGTCTCTACCATCCAGACAAGAACCAGTATACTTTTTTGGGGGGTTATAAGCACATTTTAATTGAAAAGCATGTATCAATTTTCTTATTTTTTTGTCTTTAGCCACTAACGATGCAACTGTTGCAACTTTATCGGAAAGTAGTTTTTTGTTTTCTAAATCTTTAATTTTTAATTTATTAATTTTTTTTTTTAAATAGCCATAATCAAACTTATTAGGTTCATTAATTTTAATATTTGCAACATATCTATAAACACGACCAGTATCTAATTGTAACAAATTATAATGTTTTGATATTAATTTTGCTTGTGTACCCGCACCTGCAGCAGCAGGAGAGTCTATTGCGACTTTTATAATATTTTTTCTTTTATTATTTTTGTAACTCATTAATTATATTCATAAATTTTGGAAAAGAAGTATTTATTGAGTCTTTGTCATGAATTTTCCAATTACCACCAAACGACAAAGCCGCAATTACACTTGTCATGAATACTCTGTGATCTTTTAAATAATTTTTAATAGTTATCTTATGTGATATATTTAGATTTGGGTTGCCAAATATTTTAATTGAATTTTTTGTTATAATATTTTTTACACCTAGCAGATTTAAAATTTTTGAACCCCATACAAGTCTTGGGCTTTCTTTTTGATTTAATTCTGCCAAATTTTTAAAGTTAGAAATTCCATTAGCCTTTGCAGCAACTAGGAAAATTAATAAAAATTCATCAATAGCGCCACTATTAAATTTTGTCGGGCAATTAATAGATTTCAATTTTTTTGAGCTTTTCACAAAAATATCAGCATTTTTTTCACCCTTATAATATCTTTGATTTTTTAATATTATCTTAACACCCATTCTTTTTAAAATATTTATAACACCAGTTCGTGACGGATTAATATTCACATTCTTAATCAAGAGTTTTGAATTTTCTGCTAAAGCAGTTAAGACTATAAAAAATGAGCTAGAGCTTAAGTCTGAAGGAATATTGTAATTTATAGGATTTATCTTCTTTATTTTTTTTATTTCGATCATGTCATATTTTTGTTTTTCCGTAACTTTAATAGGAAGTTTTAAATATTTACATAATAACTCTGTATGATTTCTACTTTTTTTTGCCTTAATAAAAGTTGTGCCATCTGTTCTCATGCCTGCAAAAATAATAGAACTTTTGCATTGTGCCGATCCTCTCGCTTCAATATATTTTATTGGTTTTAATTTTGGACAACCGAACATTTTCAAAGGAAGATTTTTGTTATTTGTCAGTTTAAAACTTGCACCAAATACACTTAGTGGATCAGAGATTCTTTTAAAATCTCTTTTTGATAAACTCTTGTCACCAATTAAACTGACTGGATAGGGTGTATTTATTAAAAGGCCAAGAATAAGTCTACCAAGAGTTCCAGAATTTTCAGCGTTTATTGTTAGATTTTTTTTATATTTATAGCCATCTACACCCTTTCCATAAATTTCACAAAAATTTTTATTAAATTTTACTTTAATTCCTAATTTCTTAATTACACTGATTGCCGCCAAAACATCTTCAGACATAAGTAAGTGTTTTGATTTTGAAACTCCACTTGCTAGAGAAGCAAATAAGACCCATCTTATACTTAGGCTTTTATCACCACTAATATTTACTCTTTTATTAAAATCTTTAATTTTCTTCTTAATTATGATCACTTCAGTCATAAATTTTAGTTAAATTTAAAACTTTCACCAAAGTAGGCATTCTTAGCATTTATATCATTAACTAAATTATTAGGTGTATCTTGAGCAATTATTTTACAGTTACTTAATATCATTGCAACATCTACACAGGCGAGTAGATCTCTTGCCTGATGATCACAAATACAAATAGTAATTTGTGTTTCTTGTTGCAAATTAACAATAATCTCTTGTAACATTTTGATAGTTAGTACATCGAGAGCTGCAAAACATTCATCTAATAATAAAACTTTAGGATCACTTAAAAGAGAAAGAGCAATAACCAATTTTTTTTTTTGCCCTCCAGATAAAAACTTTGCTTTAATTTCTTTAACATTTTCTAACTCAAACTTAGAGAGTAAATAATTAATTTTTTCTGATCTTAAATTTTTATTATCAATAACAATTTCGCTAATAGCTTTTAAATTATCATGAAGCGTTAATTCATTAAAGTATCCTCCATACTGTGGAACGTAGCCAACTTTAAATTTTTTAGTGCGTAGGTATATGGGATAATTTGTTACATCCTCTCCATTTATTTTTATATAACCACTATCTGGATTTATAAGTCCAGTTATAAGATTGAATATTGTAGATTTACCAACACCATTTGGTCCAAGCATCCCAAAAATTTGGCCTTGGCTAATCTTAAAATTAATATTATCTAAAATTATTCTTTTACCATAAGAAAGGGTTATATTTTTAAACTCTATTATTGAATTTTTATTCTTAAACGATTTAATTCTAAATTTTTTAATAATTCCCATGCTAGTTTTTACTTTTAATTTTTACTTTCTTTTTATCTTCATACATAAATATTTTTGTATCTTTTGTCTGAATATTCATTTCTAGTACATCTGCTATTAAAATATTCTCAGGATTTGTATAAACAATATTTCTAGATATAATCATTAAGTTTCTTTCAAGTGAAAAATCTAAATATTCTCCAGTTATTTTGTTAGTTAAGTAATTAATTATTACATTTTTGGAAAAGATTGTATCGAAATTTTTTGTATTGTATTTTCCATATTCAGAAGTTATCACAACTTTATTTGAGTTTTTAAGATTTATTTCAGCTCTTACATTAGTTAAGTAAATTACATCAGAATTATTAATATCTATTTCTCCTGTTGATGCATTGATAATATATTCATTGCCTTTGGCGTCTTTCGATAAATAGCTTACATCCTTAATAGTGTTGGATGAGAAAGATTTTTCCTCTAAAGAATTAGAATTTATATTATAGGTTTCATTTTTTTTTAAAAAATTTAAATATATAAAGTAACTAACAACTACAAGGATTATTATTAATAAAAACCCCATAATTTTCTTATTTTTCATTTATGAAATATTTGACTCTAAAATATTGTGTATGTGGATTACTCCAATAGTTTTGAATTTAAACTTTTTTTCAAAAACACACAATGAAGTAATTTTTTTGCTATTCATTAAAGATAAAGCTTTGACAGCTAAAGCATCTTTATTAATGCTAATAGGTTTTTTTGTCATAATTTTATCTACGGTAATTGATTGTAAATCTAATTTTTTTTGACTGTATCTTCTTATCTGTCCATCTGTGATTATTCCTGTAGTTATTTTTCTTTTATTTCTTGCTATCAAAATTCCTAGATTTTTTTTACTCAATATCTTTAGAGCCTCATTCATTTTAATATTTTCATGAACAAAGGGAATTTTGTTTCCGGTCAGCATTATATCCTCAACAGTTTTTAATTGTGCACCTAAGCTACCTGAAGGATGCAATTTTTTAAAATCCATTTTACCAAATTTTTTGTAATTCATACTTGCAATCGCCAATGCATCTCCCAAAGCCAACTGACTTGTAGTACTAGCTGTTGGAACGATTCCACCTGCCTCTTTAACTTTAGGGGTCAAAAGTTTAATGTCTGACTCCTTATATAATATTGAATCTTTTTTGGTTACTATCCCGATTAATATAATTCTATTTCTTTTCGCAAATCGAATAATATTCTTAAGTTCACTAGTTTCACCTGAATTACTAATCAAAATCAAGACATCCTTTTTAGAAATCATCCCTAGATCTCCATGTGAAGCTTCACTTGCAGAAAGATTAAACGATGGAGTTCCAACAGAAGCAAGTGTGGCTGCTATCTTTGATGCAATCAAACCACTTTTTCCAACACCACACAATATGACTTTTGATTGACATTTACTAATTTCAAATACAGCATCATTAAAAGAATTGTTAATATTTTTTTTTAAATCCTGAAGAGCTTTAATTTCTAGACTAATTACACTTTTAGCTATGTTAATAAATTTTTTTTTAATCATTAATGTGACCAGATATCATCTTTAAAAAGAGCTAGATCTAAATCAACCCTAGTATTTAAAAATTTTATACATTCTCTGTAAAGTTTTATCCTATTTTCTCTCTCTAATATTTTATCTAGTTCATCATGAATTTTATGTAGGTAAATTACATCATTACTACAATATTTTAATTGTCCTGGAGTAAGTTCTCCTCCAAAATCTGAAGTCTGAAATTGCTTGCTGACATCTACATTAGCAAATTCTTTTATAAGAGTTTTTAAAGAATGAGAGTCCGTAAAAGTACGTGCTAGCTTTGATTTAAGTTTGCTGCATTCTATATTTTTAACATCTGTTTTTAAATAATATTTAATATGAGCTAAATCTGCCCTAGCAAAGTGAAAGAGTTTTTTGATATTTTCGTCACTCAATATTTTTACCAAATTTGGTGCTAGATAACTTTTTCTGTCTAATTGAACTATATGGGCATCTAAATTACCAGTAGATATTTGAATTAAACATAAAGGATCACGTCTGACATTAAGACCCATAAACTCACCATCAACTGCTATTATATTGCCTAATTTCAAATCATCTGGTAGATCATTTTTGTGAAGTTGAATATTATTGCTCATCTTTAAATATATATATATGAAAGCAAAGAATTGTCTAATTTTCGGTGGTAGTGGTCAAATTGGTCGTAACCTCATTAGAAAACTCACTAAGAATAACTTTAAGGTTACTGTAGTAACTAGAAATATCCATCAAAAAAGTTACATTATTAAAACTCAAGCAAATGTTGGCTATATAGACATTGTTGAGTCTAATATATTTGATGAAAAAAAGATAAGAGAGCTTTTTAAGAAATCTGACATTTGTGTCAATTTAGTTGGTATTTTGTTTGAAAAAAAAAATGGGAACTCGTTCAAAAATATTCATACAGCTTTTCCTTCACTGTTAGCAAAACTTTCCAAAGAATATAACCTAAAGCATTTTATTCATTTATCAGCTTTAGGTATAAATGAGGCCAAAGACTCAGCTTATGCAACTAGTAAGGTTGAGGGTGAAAATATGATCTTAAAAAATTTTCCACTTGCAACAATATTAAGACCATCTGTAGTTTATTCTGTAGATGATAATTTTACTACAAATTTTATGACACTTTTAAACAGATTACCTTTTTTCCCTTTATATTACGGTGGTAACACAAAGTTTTCTCCAATTCATTGTTCTGATTTGACAGACACTATTTATCATGTAATTTCGAACAATATTTATTCTAAAATTATTGAATGTGTAGGCCCAGAAGTTTTTACTTTCAAAGAAATAATAATGAAATTGCTAGATTTGATTGGCAAAAAAAGGATTTTATTGCCTATGCCCTTACCTATTGCTGAAATTTCTGCAAGAATATTTGAAATAATGCCAAAACCCCTGCTTACAAGGGATCAATTAAAACTTCTAAAATACAACAATATTTCATCAGGAAAATATAAAACAAATGCAGATATTGGTGTGCCAAATGTAAGGCGTTTTGATGAGGAAGTTAAAAAATATTGCTATATGTGGAGAGAGGGTGGACAATTTTCTACAGAAAAATATAATTCTGAAAAAAGATCAGATGTTAACATTAGTTAAAATCTAAGCTGTTTGTATTTTCTTTTCTATGAGTTCAGCCACCTCTTCTTTATCAGTTGTTTCTTCTTTTTTACCTTTTGGCTGATATGCATAAAGGAGATGTAATTTACAATATGAAAAATCTTTTAGGGAGGACCTTCCACAAAAATAAAAAGATTTCTCATCTGGATGACCAATGGGCCATTTGCATGAGCTTTCATCTAACTCCTCTAATTGTTTTGGATTTTCTGGTTCAAAGTCTTTTTCAATTATTAGAGATTTGAATTTACTTTTACGTCCTCTTTTGTTTCTTATGTTTTTTTCTTCCAAGGAATTTTCAAAATTTTGATTTGAGGTAGCCGCTCTAGTTTTAATTTTTGCGGACAAGTTAAGCCTATGAGCTTTCCCTATCACTGCATTTCTACTAATTCCGCCAATAATTTCTGCAATTTGACTTGCAGTACTGCCTTTACCCCAAAGTTCTTTTAATTTTGCAACTTTTTCATCTGTCCAGCTCATATATCAATATCTAGTATTAAACTTTTTAATAATAACAATATACTGATATTAAATTTAATTAAACAATCAAAATATCTGAGTTATCAACACTTATTAGTTCAACTTATTAGATATGCACTTTCAATCATAGCTTGTATCTAATAATTAAAATTTATAAAAACAAATTAAATTTATGAGCTATTTAGCAAAAAACTATAATCGAAAAAAAATTTCCTTTAAGTATGGTAAAGGAAGTTATTTGTTCTCTACTGATAACAAAAAATATTTAGATTTTGTTCAAGGTATCGCTGTAAACTCCTTAGGTCACGCACACCCAAGACTCACAAAAACGATTAATTCTCAGGCAAAAAAATTATGGCATGTTTCAAATGCTTTTCAAATTCCAGAAGGAGAAAAGTTAGCTAGAAAATTGTGTAAAAAAACTTTTGCTGATTATGTGATGTTTCAAAATAGTGGTGCTGAAGCTACTGAGGCTGCAATAAAAGTTGCTAGAAGATATTTCTACTCAATTGGTAAAATTAATAAAAACAAAATATTATGTGTTAGAAATTCCTTTCATGGAAGAACTTTGGCTGCAATTTATGCAAGTGGATCAAAGAAAATGACAGAGGGGTTTGGCCCAAAAGTAAGTGGATTTGATCATTTTGTATTTGGAGACCACAAGTCTTTAAAGAAAAAAATCACCAAAAATACAGCTGCTATAATGGTAGAAACGATTATGGGTGAGGGAGGAATTAAAGTAATACCTGATTGGTGTTTAATAGAACTGAGAAAGTTATGTAATCAAAAAAAGATATTACTAATTTTAGATGAGGTTCAGTGTGGAATAGCAAGATCAGGTGACTTTTTTGCATTTGAAAAATCTAAAGTAAAGCCAGATATTGTTCCCATTGCAAAAGGAATTGGAGGTGGATTTCCTATTGGAGCAGTTTTAATGAATAAGAAAGTAGCTGCTGGAATGACACCAGGAACACATGGATCAACGTTTGGCGGCAATCCATTAGCTATGGCTGTTGGCAATACAGTAATGGATATTGTTTCAGATAAAAAATTTTTAAAAAATGTTAAAAGTATTTCTAAATATTTTTTATTAGAATTGAATAATTTAAAGAATATTTATCCAAATATAATAAAAAATATAAGAGGCAAAGGACTCCTAATTGGTATTCAACTACATACAGATCAGACAAAATTTATAAAAAAACTCATGGATAATAATTTATTAACTATACGTGCAGCAGAAAATGTTGTCAGAATTTTACCTCCACTGAATGTAAAAAAAAACGAAGTTAATCAAGCTTTAAAAATAATAAATAAAGTTTGCAAGGAATTAAATTAAAATGAAACACTTTATTAATTTAAAAGATATTCCATCTAGAGATTTAAAAAGAATAATTATAGATGCAAAAAGAAGAAAAAAATTAAGAAAAAAACTAAGTACACTTGAAGTCGATAAAGGCGCCCCTTTGAGAGGAAAGTTGCTTATCCAAATGTTTGAAAAGTCAAGTTTAAGAACTAGACTAAGCTTTTATCTAGCAATCAAACAACTTGGAGGAGGCACTTTAACTCTTAGACCCAATGAGCTTCATCTTGGGCAGGGTGGTGAAAGCATTGCAGATACTGCAAAAATTCTCTCAACTTATGGTGATGGATTTATGCTTAGAACTGACAGTGATAAAAAGGTTGAAAATTTTAAAAAATATCTTTCAATTCCAGTAATAAACGGTCTAAGTCCATCATCTCATCCAACACAGGTTTTATCTGATGTATTTACAGTTGAAGAAATAAAGAAAAAATCCATTTCGAAATTGAGTATTTGTTGGATTGGAGATTCTAATAATGTTTTAGATAGTCTTATCGCAGCATCAGTTAAATTTTCATTTAAACTGAGTATAGGCTGTCCAAGAAAATTCGAACCTGGCACAAAAGTAAGAAACTGGGTTAAAAAAAATAAAAAAGAAATTTTTATTTACAACGATCCAAAAAAAGCAGTTTTAAATGCAGATGTAATTTTTTCAGATAAAGTTATTTCTTTGAATGATAAAGTTAATAAGAAGAAAAAAATATCTCAATTTAAAAAATTTAAAATTGACAAAAAACTTATGAGGTATGCAAAAAAAGATTGTATTTTCTTACATTGTCTTCCAAGAGGCAACGAGGTAACTGACGAAATTTTTTTAGGAAAAAAATCCCATGTTTGGCAACAAGCTCTAAATAGAGTTCATGTTCAAAAAAGTATTTTATTATATTGTTTTGGAAAACTAAGGTAATGCTATAGGATTATCTGAGTTTTGGTTTAGATATTTAATTACAGAAGCTCTATCTTTTTCTTTTCTCAATCCAGCAAAAGCCATCTTGGTTCCTTTGATCCATTTGGCAGGTTTGATTAAATAACCGTTAAGTTCTTCAATAGTCCACTCTTTATCGTAAGAAGCTAATGCCTTCGAATATTTGTAGTCTTCAACTATACCAATTTTTCTTCCAACAACATTATACAAAGCAGGACCAATATTATTTTTTCCATCTTTAACAATGGAGTGACATGCAGCACATTTCTTAAAAACTTTCTCTCCGTGGGTTAGATCACCCATTGCCATTAACGCATCAATATCAATTTTTTCTTCTACACTAGCCTCTGTTGAAGATGAAACTGTTTTTGCCTCTTCTACATCTACCGCATAACCTGGAGTTTTTGGTTTTTCTACATGAAAAATGACATCTGATAATTTTCCAATACCTATAACTAAAAGTGCAACCATTAAAACTGCAGCAACTATTTTATTTATTTCAAAAGAGTCCATTTTTATTAAATAATTTTGAACATATATCATGATAAATTAAAAATTTATCAAAATTATGTGTATAAATTTGCCTCTATTTGTATTTAATAGGTATAATTAATTCAGTAATTATGAAAACTTTGGTCATTATACCATCAAGATTAGGAGCAACCAGATTACCAGGAAAACCTTTATTAAAAATTAATAATAGATCAATTATCTCGCACGTATTCAAAAGAGCCCAAGATGCTAATATTGGTGATGTAATAGTAGCAACTGAAAATATTGAAATTGTTGATGACGTAACTATGAATGGAGGCAGAGCCATTTTAACTAGCAATAATCACAAAACTGGTACTGACAGAATATATGAAGCTTTCAAAAAAATGAATTTAAATGATATTGATTTAATAATGAACTTACAAGGAGACGAGCCAGCAATTAATATAGAAGATATAGTGAGTTTAAACGATAAAATGATTAACTACCAATCAAAAATTGGGACACTTGCTGCAAAAATGGAAAATGAAAAAGATTTTCAAAATGAAAATATAGTTAAAGTTCAAACAAAATCTAATCTTCAAAAAGAATCTTTTTCTGAAGCAGAAGCATTTTCAAGGACATCTAAGGAATTAGAAAACGTTTATCATCACATTGGTATTTATTGTTATTCTACTGAAACTCTCAAAAAATTTGTTGAATTAAATCAGACTAAAAATGAAATTGAGCAAAGACTAGAACAACTAAGAGCACTAGATAATAAAATCAAGATAAATGTTGCCTTAGCTAAATCACCTCCAATAGGAGTAGACACTGAACAAGATTATATAGCCTTAAAAAAAATTATGGAATATAAAGTTTCATGAGTAGAATTTATTTTCAGGGTACATTTGGTGCATATTCCCACCTCGCAGCTTTATCGGTTGATCCAAATGCTGAAATTATACCCTGTAAAACTTTTGATGAGTGTTTTAGTAAGGCTTCACTTGAACCAGAAAACAAAATAATTATTCCTGAGTCTAATAGAATAACAGGGAACATTGGAATTGAGTATTTGATATTTAAACATAGATTAAATATTTATATGGAGCATTTTCAAAAAATAGAACATAATTTATTAGGTCAACCAGGGTCAAAATTAAAAGATATTAAAGAAGTATACTCTCATGCTCAGGGGCTATCTCAATGTTCACAATTTATAAAGGAAAATAATTTAATAGAACATATTAGAGCAGATACTGCTGGCTCTGCTGAAATGATTTCAAAAACTAAAAATGTTAAGCAAGCTGCGATAGCTTCATCTTTAAGTGCTGAAATTTATGGGCTAGAGGTAATAAAAAAAAATATTGAAAATGAGAATGGAAACTTAACAAGATTTTTAGTAATGGGTAAAAATATTTCCCAGCCTGAGTTTAAAGACAAAAATTATATTACGTCTTTTTTATTTAAACTCAAAAGTAAACCAGCTGCTCTCTATCAATCACTAGGAGGTTTTGCAATTAATGGAGTAAATTTAACTAAACTTCAGAGCTATCCTGAAAAAAATACATTCGATTCTTATTTTTTCTTATGTGACCTAGATGGACATATTGAAGATAAAAAAGTTCAAAAATCTTTAGAGGAACTTGGTCTTCATTGTGAAGATTTTCACGTCTTAGGTGTTTTTGAAGCAGATAAGTTAAGAGAAAATAAGTAATAATCTTTTCTTGTAGATTAGAAAATATAACTGCTATAATACTTTTGGAGGCTAGAGGTGGATGCTGCTTGAACCCGACCAGATCTTAACGGAAGCAGTCGTAGAGACAGTTATTCAGGTTCTAGTCTCCTAACATATATGAATAATAATTCGAAAGTACTGGCATTAAAATATAGACCGCAAACTTTTGACGATCTAATAGGCCAGGAAGTGGTTGCAGAAACAATAACAAATTCAATTAAAGCAGACAAAATTCCAAATGCATATTTATTCACAGGCATTAGAGGGATTGGAAAAACAACAACAGCAAGAATAGTTGCAAAAGCATTAAATTGTTCAAATGGTACCGAAAAAATATGTAGAGAAAATTTTTGCGAGAATTGTGAGTCTATTATCAATTCAAGCCATATAGATGTACTTGAAATGGATGCAGCTAGTAAAACTGGTGTAGATGATGTTAGAGATCTTATAGAATTTTCCAGATATGGACCTACTTCAGCTAAATATAAAATTTTTATAATTGATGAAGTGCACATGCTTAGCAAACAGGCTTTTAATGCTCTGTTAAAAACATTAGAAGAGCCACCAGAATATCTTAAGTTTATTTTTGCAACTACTGAAATTAAAAAAATTCCAATCACTGTTGTATCTAGATGTCAAAGATTTGATTTATCTAGAATTAAATCATCAGAATTATTTGAGTTTATAAAAAAAATTAAAGATAAAGAAAATGGTAAAGTTACTGACGAAGCTTTAAAACTAATTGTAAAAATTTCTGAAGGTTCAGTTAGAGATGCATTATCTTTATTAGATAGAGCTTTATTAAGTTTAGATGAAAATACTGAATTAGATTTAAACGCAGCACAAAAAATATTTGGCTACTTTGATAAATCTCAATTAATAGATTTATTTGAACTAGTCTTAAAAGGTGATGAAAAAAAAGTTATAAATATCTATAGAAAAATTTATGATCAAGGAGTTGAACCTAAAGTATTCATAAATGATTTCTTAGAATTGTTGTATTACTTTAAAAATATAAATTCTTTAACACTAGAAAGCACAAATTTTTCTCTAAATGATGAGGAGTTTTCGAAAATAAAAAGTATTTCAAATAAAGTAGAGTCTGATGTGTTAGTGCTGTTCTGGCAATTTGCAATTAGCTCTCTTGAAGAATTAGATATAGTTTCAAATCAACATTTATCGATTGAGATGTTTCTAATCCGATTAATGCATTTACAGTCTGTGAAATCTCAAAAAAAAATTGAGCCTGAAACTGAAAAAAGAGCAACTAATGAAATTGAGGAAAATATAAGCTCAAACAAAATAATAGATCAAATTAAAAATATTTCCCAAGAAGAAAAAAATAAACCACAAGTACAAACTGAAATTAAGGCAGAAAATAAAATATTAATAAATTCTTTTGATGATCTATTATTAATCTGCTCTGAAAAAAAAGAAATTAAATTGAAATATGAATTAGAAAAAAATGTCAATCTAGTAAAATTTGAAAAAAACAGAATAGAGATATCTTTTAACGATAGTTTAGATAAAGATTTTGTAAAAGATTTATCATTGAAACTTTTTGATTGGACTGCTGAGCGATGGATTATTACTTTTAGTAAATCTAAAGGCGAAATGTCTGTAAAAGAAAAACAACTTAACAATAAGAAACTTTTAATTGATGAAGCAAAATCTTCAAAAGCTTATAAAAATATAATAGAAAATTTTCCTGATGCAGAATTAATTGACGTTAAAATAAAAAAGGATGAGGGTCAGAATGACTGATTTTAGTAAGATTTTAGATAAAGCCAAAGAGCTTGAGGCAAAAATGAAAGAAAGCCAGAAGAAAATTAAGGAAATAAGAGTGGAGGGCGTTTCTGGCTCTAATTCTGTAACAATAACTCTTGATGGTGAAGGTGAAATGCAAACAATAAAATTATCTGATGAGATTATGAAAGAGGACAAAGCTATTATTGAAGATTTAATTGTTGCCGCTCACAATAACGCTAAAGCACAGTTAAAATCAAAGACTTCTGAAGAAATTTCAAAAGCTACAGGTGGTTTTGGTATACCAGGCTTTAAATGGCCCTTATAATAGATGCAAAATATTAGTGAGATTGAAGAATTAATAAAATTAATATCTAGGTTGCCTGGCTTAGGTCCAAAATCTGCAAAACGAATTGTTCTTAAACTAATTAATAATCGAGATGAATTAGTGAAACCAATGGCAAACACTTTGGCTCAGGTTTACAAAAATGTAATCAGATGTAATTCTTGTGGATCACTAAAGTCTAATTTGAGCGGATGCGTTAATTGTGAGAATACAAAAAACAAGTTTTCCAAAATTTGTGTAGTTGAAGACATTGCTGATCAATGGTCAATTGAGAATTCAAATATTTTTCAAGGTTATTTTCATATATTAGGTGGAACTATTTCATCAGTAGGCCAACGAAAAGAGGATCTTCTAGTAGACTCTTTAGTTGAGAGAGTAAATAAAGAAAAAATTGAAGAGGTAATATTAGCAACAAGTGCAACAGTCGAAGGACAGACAACTGCATATTATATACAGGACAGTCTAAAAGGTATTGAAGTTAAAGTAACGAAGTTGGCTCAGGGTTTACCTGTTGGTGGCGAAATAGAAAGTTTAGATGATGGAACTTTATTTTCGGCTTTTAAAAACCGTTCAAATTTAATTTCTAATTCAGATTAGATTTTTTTTCTAATCTATTAATATGTAATAATGGTTCAGTATATCCAGAGGGCTGCTGCTTGCCTTTAAATACTAAATCACATGCAGTTTTGAAAGCTATTGAGTTTTCGAAGTCATCACTCATTTTGATATATTTAGAGTCATTCTTATTTTGACTATCAACAATTTTTGCCATTTCTTTCATAATTTCTGTTACTTGAATTTCTGTAGTAATTCCATGATGTATCCAGTTGGCAATATGTTGCGAGGAAATTCTTAAAGTTGCTCTATCTTCCATTAGACCTACGTTGTTAATATCTGGAACTTTAGAACAACCTATTCCTTGGTCAACCCATCTCACCACATATCCAAGTAATGTTTGGGCTGAATTACTTATTTCATTATTTATTTCTTCAACAGACCAATTAGTTCTATCTGCTACTGGTATTGTTAGAAGATCATCAAGTTTTGCTTGATCCCTATTTAAAATTTTTTTCTGTTCATCAAAAATATTTATTTCATGATAATGTAAAGCGTGAAGGGCAGCAGCAGTTGGAGATGGCACCCAAGCACAATTTGCACCTGCTTTTAAATGGCCTGTTTTTTGTTCCATCATATCTTTCATTTTGTCAGGCATAGCCCACATACCTTTGCCAATTTGAGCTTTACCAGAAAAACCACATTTTAATCCAATATCCACATTTCTGTTTTCGTAAGCTGTAATCCATTTTGATGACTTCATTTCTCCCTTTTTAATCATAGGTCCAGCCATCATTGATGTGTGCATTTCATCACCAGTTCTATCTAAAAATCCTGTATTTATAAAAAATACTCTATTTTTTAAGGACCTAATACACTCTTTCAAATTAGAAGATGTTCTTCTTTCTTCATCCATTATTCCTATTTTGCATGTGTATTTTTTTAATCCTAAAACTTCTTCTACTTTTGAAAAAATTAAATCTGTAAATGCTGTTTCTTCTGGTCCATGCATTTTAGGTTTAACAATATATACAGATCCAGTTCGTGAATTATTTTTTTTCTTTAAATCATGAAGTGCTGCAGCTGTCGTTATAAATGCATCTAAAATACCTTCTGGCACTTCATTTCCATCATCTAAAATAACGGATGGGTTTGTCATTAAATGCCCAACATTTCTTACAAGCAGAAGGCTTCTGCCATGTAATTTTAAACCCTTACCATTCCTAGAAATATAACTTCTATTTGGATTTAGCTTTCTCTCATATAATTTTCCATCCTTTTCAAATTTTGACTTTAGGTCTCCACGCATTAAACCTAGCCAATTTCTGTAACAAATAATTTTATCTTCTGAGTCAACTGCTGCTACACTGTCTTCATTATCACAAATAGTTGATACTGCTGACTCTACTATTATATCACTTATACCTGCATGATCTTGTTGAGCAGCAAACGCTCTAGAATCTTTTAAAATTTCAATATGTAAATTATTATTTTTTAAAATAATTGCAGAAGGATTATCACTTTCGCCTCTATGACCAATAAATTTATCTTCATCTATCAAGCTAACTAAATCAGCACCTTTAAGAATTTTTAGCTTTCCATCTTTTACGGCAAAGCTTGTTATTTTTTTCCAGCTTAAATCTTTCAATGTAAAATACTTGTCTAAAAAATCTCTGCCATACTTAATAACCATTTCACCTCTTAGTGGGTCATATCTCTCTGAAACACTATCTTCTGATTGCTCAATGATATCAGTTCCGTATAGACTATCATATAAACTCATCCATCTAGCATTTGCAGCATTCAGAGCATATCTTGCGTTCATAACTGGCACTACCAGTTGAGGCCCTGCGATTTTTGCTATCTCGTCATCTACATCTTTTGTTTCAATTTGAAAATCAGGTCCTTCATTTTTTAAATAGCCTATTTCAATTAAAAATTTTTTATACTCTTCAAAATTGAATTCTGATCCCTTATTTTTAATATGCCAATCATCAATTTTGTTTTGTAAATCTTTTCTAATGTTTATTAATTCTCTATTTTTAGGTGCTAATTCATTTACAGTTTTTTCGAAACCTGCCCAAAAATTTTCTGGTGATATCTCTGTTTCTTTAAGTAACTCATTCTTAACAAATTGAACAAGATCACTTGAAACTTTCAAACTTTTAATATTTATGTATTTTTCTTGCATAGCACTTTCGTGACCCCATCTGTATTTTTGCCTGAGAGTTTTGCTCCTTCGGCGGAATTTAATCTCTTTCCAGAGTGTTATGCCTAAATCGGTCCTTTTGCCTGAGAGTTTCCGGGGTGGTTGCTCCTTCGGCGCTAAAAATTGCTTAGTCTCTCCCGATCATGGATTTCTATCTGTTAAAATTATTTAGTCAATTAATAACAATTACCTTTAAAATAATTCATCATTTTATGGCCTTTTTTATAATTTAACTATCCGATATAACTAAATCATGAAAAATTACCTTAATTTTGAAAATGAAATTAAAAATCTTGAAAATGAGATAGAAAAATTAAAGGATCCTTATAATCAAGAAGGACTATCAGAAGTTGATACTCAAAAAATTTCTAGTACCCAAGCCGAGTTGGATGAAAAACTAAAAAATATTTACTCAAATTTAGATCCATGGCAAACAACTATGGTTGCAAGACATGAGGACAGACCAAAATCTAAATTTTTTATAGACAATTTATTTGAAGATTTTATTTCATTGTCTGGTGATCGTCACTATGGTGAAGATAAATCAGTTTTAACTGGTTTTGCAAAATTTAAAGGAAATTCAGTTTTAGTTATTGGACAAGAAAAAGGAGAGGATTTAGATAGCAGAATCGAGAGAAACTTTGGAATGATGAGACCTGAGGGATACAGGAAAACAATTCGATTAATGAATTTGGCAAATAAATTTAATATTCCAATAATTTCCTTTATAGATACTCCAGGTGCGTATCCAGGTGTTGGCGCAGAGGAAAGAGGTCAAGCAGAAGCAATCGCAAAATCAATAGAATGTTGCATGGAACTTAAGGTCCCAACAATTGCAATAATAATTGGTGAGGGTGGTTCTGGAGGAGCAATCGCTCTTGCATCTTCAAATAAAGTTATAATGTTTGAGAATGCAATCTATTCAGTTATATCTCCTGAGGGATGTGCAACTATTCTTTGGAGAGACCCAAAGAAAATGCTCGACGCTGCAAAAGCAATGAAACTTTCAGCAAAAGACTTATTGAAATTAAAAGTTATCGACGAAATTATTCCTGAGCCTTTGGGTGGTGCTCATCGAGACAGAGATACGATGCTTGAAAACTTAAAAACTTCTATCACACAAAATTTAGATTACTTCAAAGGCTTATCTCCAGAGGAGATAGCAAATGAAAGAAAAAATAAGTTTTTAAAGATTGGAAGGAATGATGGATTTATTAGTACAACAGAAGATTTAAGTTCATTAACTGTCAAAAAAAATAAATTTGAAAGTATTTTAAAATCAAAAAAAATACAAATTGGTATTGGTATAAGTGTTATTTTGTTAGGTTTGATTTTTTTATTAATTTAAAATTATAAAGCACCGTGACAGTGTTTAAATTTTTTACCTGAGCCACAAAAACATGGTTCATTTCTTCCCATTTTTTTGGTTTGATTTTTTTGAGGTAAAATCTCAGTATTATTATCTTCTTTTTTAGGTTGTTCTGTGACAACTTTTAGATTCATCAAGATTGTAACATAGTCCAATTTTAGTTTTTCTAAGAGGTTTGAAAATAAATCAAAAGCTTCTTTTTTATATTCAACCAGGGGATCTCTTTGACCATAAGATCTTAAACCAACAACTTGTCTTAATTGTTCTAAATATTGAATGTGGGATTTCCAATTTAAATCAATGGATTGTAGAAAAATTCTTTTTTCTATTTCTTTTGCATAATCTTCTCCAAGGATCTTAATTCTTTCATTTCTTGTTTCATTAAATTTTGAAAGTATTTTTTCTTTTAACTCTTCATCTTTAGATGCAATTAATTCCTCAAACTCCTTATCTGTGAAACTTTTTCCTAGTATTTGCTTAATTCTGTTACTAAATTCTGTGCTCTTAGGGTTTGAAAGTTTTTGAATCTTTAGTTTAATTAAGTCCTCAATTATCTCTTTTAAAAATTCATCAGAATAACCAAAAATATCACCACTACTCATTGCGTTTTTTCTTTGAGAAAAAACAACATGTCTTTGATCATTCAGCACATTGTCAAATTTTATTAGGGTTTTTCTAATATCAAAATTTCTTGCCTCTACTTTCTGCTGCGCTCTCTCTAATGCTTTATTGATCCAAGGATGATCTATGCTTTCTCCATCTTTAAGCCCTAACTTTTCAAGCATGTTATTCATAGACTCAGAACCAAAAATTCTCATTAAGTCATCCTCCAAACTTACGTAGAATACCGAGCTCCCTTCATCCCCTTGTCGTCCTGATCTACCTCTTGCTTGATTATCAACTCTTCTAGACTCCATTCTTTCTGTGCCAATTACAAACAAGCCACCTAAAGACTTAATTTTATCTTTGTCAATTGTGAGCTGTTCATCAGGAATAGATCCTTTTTTTCCTCCAAGTTGGATGTCAACACCACGTCCTGAAATACTGGTTGTGATAATTAAAGATTTTTCTTTACCTGCATTTGCTATAATTTCAGCCTCATTTTCATGATTTTTGGCATTTAGGACCACATGTTTAATATTCTTTTTATTTAATAAATTTGAATAAACCTCAGATTTATTTACACTTGATGTAAAAACTAGTATTGGTTGGCCAAGCTCATTACGTTCTATAATTTTATTAATAATTGCATCATTTTTTTCTTTTTCAGTTCTAAATATTAAATCATTAAAGTCTTTTCTAATCATTTCTTTATTAGTAGGAATTACTACAACTGATAAATCATAAATTTCAAAGAACTCTGCAGATTCAGTTAAAGCAGTTCCAGTGCAACCTGCTATCTTTTTATAAAGTTTAAAATAATTTTGATAAGTTATTGATGCTAATGTTTGATTTTCAGCATGTATATCAATTTTTTCTTTAGCTTCAAGTGCTTGATGAAGGCCATCTCCAAAACGTCTCCCTTCAAGAATTCTTCCAGTTAGCTCATCAACTATTTTCAAGCTTCCATCTTGAACAATATAATCTTTCCCTTTTTCAAATAAATGATTTGCTCTTAAAGCTTGATTAACATGATGAACTAAATGTAGGTTTTCTGGATCATAAAAATTATCATTTTTTAATATTCCCGCATTTGAAAAATGTTTTTCAACACTATTAATTCCCTGATTACTTAAAAGAATACTTTTTTCTTTTTCATCAATTTCAAAATCTTTTTCATTTAAAAATTTTATTAATTTATCGATAACTCTGTACTGTTCAGTTTTATTTTCGGCAGATCCAGAAATTACCAATGGTGTTCTTGCTTCATCAATCAAACAAGAGTCAATTTCATCGACAATTGAAAATGAATGTTCTCTTTGAACCATCTCATTTTGTGAAAATTTCATATTATCCCTTAGATAATCAAATCCTAACTCACTATTAGTTGCATAGGTTATGTCACAATTATAATTTTTTTTACGTTCCTCATCGCTTTGATCATTATTAATAAACCCCGAAGTTAACCCAAGAAAATTATAAATTAGCCCCATTTCTATTGAGTCTCTCTTTGCCAAATAATCATTAACAGTTACTATATGAACTCCTTTTCCACTTAGTGCATTTAAAAAAGCTGCTAATGTGATTGTTAAAGTTTTTCCTTCACCTGTTCTCATCTCAGCAATTTTACCTTCATGTAGAATGACACCACCAATTAATTGAACATCAAAATGTCTTTCTTTTCGAGTTCTTTTCGAAGCTTCTCTTACAAGTGCAAAAGCTTCAGGCATTATATCATTTAATGATTTTCCACTTTTAATAAGATCTTTAAGCTCTAAAGTTTTCTTTGGAAAATTTGAATCATCTAAATTTATAAATTTTTCCTCTAGCAAATTAATTTTTTCAACAATCTTGCTTACCCTATCAAGCTCTTTTTGGTTGCTAGATTTAATAAATTTGGAGATTAGATTTAATGGATTAAACATGACTATTTGATTTATTCTTTAAGTATAATGTTTAATATATGTATTAAATAAATAATTTAAACAATATGGGAATTAATTTAACAAATTTTCTATCTTCACAATCAAAAAATACCAAAATGATTGATTTTCAAGACTTAGATCATATTGATGGTCTATCAATTTCAGTACTAAGCGCGAATTTATATAAAAATGACAGAGATGATTTAACAATGTTTTATTTCAGAGATGGTGCAAATCACGCCTCTCTCTATACACAGTCTAAAATTGTTTCTGAAAATATAAAATGGAACTTAAATCAAAAAACTAAAAAAGTATTTTCTTTAATTGTCAATACTAGAAATGCAAACGCATTTACAGGTAAAGAAGGATATGAAAGTTTAAAAAAATTAGCAGATATAATCTCAAAAAATTTGACAGAGAAACAAAAACAAGACGAGGAAACACCTAAAAAAATAAATCCAAAAGAAATTCTGTTTGGCTGTACAGGAACAATCGGTGAAGAGTTTCCATTTGAAAAAATATCTTATCAAATACCTAATTTAATTAATAAAATTCGTTACACTCAAAATAAATTTATTTGGATGAAAGCTGCTCTTGGAATAATGACTACTGACACTAAGCCAAAAATTGCTATGGAAGAGTGCAATATAGGAAGTGAGAAAGTTAAAATTTATGGGATCGCTAAAGGTTCTGGGATGATACATCCTAATATGGCAACAACTTTAGCTTATATTTTTACAGATGCGAGTTTATCTAATGATATTTTAAGTAAGTTATTAAAAAAAAATATTTTTAATACTTTTAATGCTATTTCTTGTGATGGGGATACTAGTACAAACGACATGGTAACTATTTTTGCAACTAATAAAATCAATAATTCAAAAATAAAAAGTATAAATCAAAATAAAATAAAAAACTTTGATAAAGCTTTAAATAACGTTCTATTAAATTTGGCCAAAAGAGTTGTTGCAGATGGTGAGGGAGCATCAAAATTTATTTCTATAAACGTGTCTAAATGTAAAAATGAAATGGAAGCAAAAAAAATAGCTTTTTCTATAGGAAACTCACCTTTAGTAAAAACTGCAATTGCAGGAGAGGATCCAAATTGGGGAAGAATTATAATGGCAATAGGTAAAGCTGGACCAAAAATTAATTTAAAAAAACTCTGTATAAAATTAGGAAATATAAAAATAGTTCAAGATGGGAAACTTTATCAAAATTACAGTGAAGAGGTAGCATCTAAATATATGAAAAATGAAAATATTGATATTAGTGTTGAAGTTTATACAGGAAAAAAAGATTTTACTTCTTACACGATGGATTTAACTAAGAAATATATAAATATTAATGCAGACTACAGAAGCTAAATCATATTGAAAATTTTTATTTAAAACCTATTTATAAAATATGATTAAATACAAGTTAATTTGCAAAGATTGTAACACTAAATTTGATAGTTGGTTTGCATCGTCTAATGAATATGAGAAGTTAAAAAAAAGAAAATTTTTGACCTGTCATAGTTGTAACTCATTAAAAGTAGAAAAAACTTTGATGGCTCCACAATTAATAAACAGCAAAAATAAATCTGAGGCAAAATTAAATACCGCAAAGTACCAAAAAATTAAAAAAACTATTAAAAATTATCAAAAGTTCATTAAGGACAATTTTCAATACGTAGGAGACAATTTTGCTTATGAGGCAAGATCAATCCATTATAACAATAAAAAAAAATCTAAAGGCATATATGGAAGTGCCTCAACACAAGATCTTAAAGAGCTAAAAGATGAAGGAATAGAAGCTCAGATGTTTCCCTGGATAGAAGATAAAGAAAATTAATTTTTTAAAAATTTCGCAATATAATTTACAGATAAATCTTTTGTAATACTCCACTCGTCTTTAATTATATTAAAATGCATTCCATCAAACTTTTTTAAAGATAAATTATTTTTGGTCAAAATCTTTTTAAGTTCCTCAGGTTTGACAAATTTTTCCCACTCATGAGTTCCTATTGGTAACCATCTTAAAACATATTCTGCTCCAACTATAGCAAACACATATGATTTTAAAGTTTTATTAATTGTTGCAACAAACATTAATCCGTTTTTCTTAAGAAGTTTAGAGCATGATTTTAAAAAGAAAGAAATATCTTCTACATGCTCAACTATTTCCATATTGAGTATTACATCAAATTTTTTTGTAATTTTTAATTTTTCAGGTGATGAACAAATGTAATTTATTTTAAGCCCATTTTTTTTTGCATGAAGTTTTGCAATTTTAATATTTTTAATTGATGCATCGATACCTGTAATATTAGCACCCAATCTAGACATTGGTTCAGAAAGTAATCCCCCACCACAACCAATATCTAAAATATTAATTCCAGATAAAGGGTTAGCTATATTTTTTATTTTAAATTGTTCAATTATATTTTCTTTAATATATTTAATCCTTATTGGATTGAATTTGTGTAAAGGTTTAAATTTTCCATGGGGATCCCACCATTCATCCGCTATATTTGAAAATTTTTCTATTTCTTTTTTATTTACGCTACTCATGTAAGATAATTAGTTGACATAGCAATTAAGATGTATTTTATCAAATATTAATTAAATATTTATTTAGCTGATCATGAAAACTGTAGTGCTTAAATTTGGTGGAACTTCTGTTGGTAGTATCGATAGAATTAAAAAAGTATGTAAAATTATAGCTTCTTATAAAAAGAAAAAATATAAAGTGGTTGTAATTTCTTCAGCTATGAGCGGTGTTACAAATGATCTAGTTAATAAATCAAAGTCAATTAGTAACAATTTTGATTTAGCAGAATATGACGCACTAGTATCTACTGGTGAACAAGTTTCATGTGCGCTTATAGCAGGCCGATTAAAACATATTGGATTAAAATCTAGATCTTGGTTATCTTGGCAGTTACCTATTTTTACAGAGGGTAATTATTCAAGTGCTAGAATAAATAAAATAAACATTAAAGAATTAAATAAATATATTAAAAGTGGCGGCATCCCAATTGTTACTGGTTTCCAAGGAATTAATAAAAATTTTAGAATTACGACTATTGGTAGAAGTGGATCTGATGCTACAGCAATAATGTTAGCTAAATATATTAAAGCTGACGAATGTATAATCTATACGGATGTAGAAGGAGTTTATACTACTGACCCGAGACAGCATAAAAAAGCAAAAAAAATTAAAAAAATTTTCTATGATGAGATGCTTGAAATGGCATCATTAGGTTCAAAAGTTATGCAACCAACATCAATCCAGGATGCAAAGCTGAATAAAATAGATATTAAAGTCAAATCCTCTTTTGCATTTAAGTCAGGAACTTTAATTACAAATTCTAAAAAATCATTTAGTGACCAAATAATTACTGGAATTTCATCAACTAAAAATGATGCTAAAATAACAATAGTAGGTGTTAAGGATAGACCAGGGGTTGCTGCATCAATTTTTAAACCATTATCTAAAAATCTGATTAATGTTGATATGGTTGTTCAAAATATCTCACAAAATGGAAAAAATACTGATTTGACTTTTACAATTAAATCTGAGGATCTTAAAAAAACTGAAAAGCTCATAAAAGAAAACAAAAGCATTTCATATAAAAAATTATCTTTTGACAGAAATGTATCTAAAGTGTCAATAATTGGTGTTGGAATGATTACAACACCAGGAATAACTTACAGAATGTTTCAAGCTTTAGCATCAAAAAAAATAAATATTTTAGTTATTTCAACATCTGAAATTAAAATTTCAGTTTTAGTATCTGCAATGCATGTTAAAAAAGCGATTGCATCTTTACATAAAGAATTTAAATTAGATTAACCAAATGAGTGTAAGGCCATTTAGAGATATCAACAGAAGAAAAACAAAAGTAATAAATGTTGGTGATGTTAAAATTGGAGGAGATAACCCAATTTCAGTTCAATCAATGACAAACACTTTAACAACTGATGTTAAAGCAACAATAAATCAAATTAATGATATTGCAGAGGAAGGAGCTGATATAGTTAGAGTTTCGTGTCCAGATACAGACTCAACCAAAGCTCTTAAAGAAATAGTTAAACATGTTTCTATCCCAGTAGTAGCGGATATTCATTTTCATTATAAAAGAGCGATTGAAGCGGCTGAAAATGGAGCTAAATGTTTAAGGATTAATCCTGGAAATATTGGTGAGGAGTCAAAAATTCATGAGGTTCTTAGTGCCGCAAAGAATAACGGTTGCTCGGTTAGAATTGGAGTAAATGCTGGATCATTAGAAAAAGATATATTAGATAAGTTTAAAGAACCATGTCCGGAAGCTCTAGTGGAAAGTGCTTTAAGAAATATAAAAATATTAGAAGATAAAGATTTTTTTAATTTTAAAATAAGCGTTAAGTCTTCAGATGTTTTCTTATCTATTGGTGCCTATAGACAATTATCTAAAGTTTGTGATTATCCTCTTCATCTGGGTATTACTGAGGCTGGGAGTTTTGTATCTGGGAGTATAAAGTCTTCTATTGGACTTGGAAGTCTTTTAATGGACGGAATTGGAGACACAATAAGGATTTCCCTATCAGATAATCCTACAAAGGAAGTTACAATTGGAAATGAAATTCTAAAATCATTAAACCTAAGAAATAGAGGTGTTAAAATTATATCTTGTCCTTCTTGTGCAAGACAAGCTTTTCAAGTAATTGATACTGTCAAAATATTAGAGGAAAAACTATCTCATATAAAAACACCAATAACTCTCTCAATAATTGGGTGTGTTGTAAATGGGCCAGGAGAAGCAGCTATGACTGACGTAGGAATTACTGGAGGCGGAAAAGGAAATAATATGCTTTATTTATCAGGAGTTCAAAATGAAAAGGTTTTGACCAAAGATATTATAGAAAAAGTTGTTACAGAAGTTGAAAAAAAAGCATCTGAGCTAGAAATCTAAAAATGATACCCAATAAAACAATTAAAGAACTTATATCAAGGCATTCTACATTAGAAAAGGATTTATCTTCTGGAACTATAGATAAAAAGTTATTTGCGGATAAATCAAAAGAATATTCAGATGTAAATGAAATTATTGAAAATGCAAAAAAATATATTTCATTTGATAATGATAAGAAAGAATTAGAAAAAATATTAAATGATAGTTCATTGGATGACGAATTAAGAAATATGGCTGAAACTGAATTAAGTGATCTACAAATACAACATGAGACAAATGAAAAAAAATTAAAATTATTTTTGTTACCAAAAGATGAAGCAGATAAAAAAAATGCTATTATTGAAATAAGAGCAGGTACAGGTGGATTAGAAGCAAGTTTATTTGCATCTGATCTTTTTAAAATGTATGAAAAAGTTAGCCATAAAAAAAAATGGTCTTTAGAACTCATTTCAATTTCAAGAAGCGATGCAGGTGGTTTAAAAGAAGTTATAGCCTCAATTAAAGGTAATAATATTTATTCAACACTTAAATATGAAAGTGGAGTCCATAGAGTGCAAAGAGTTCCTGATACTGAAACTCAAGGCAGAGTTCATACATCAGCGGCAACAGTTGCTGTATTACCTGAAGCAGAAGAGGTTGATTTAAAAATAAATGATTCAGATTTAAGAATTGATGTTTTTAGAGCTGGCGGACCTGGTGGTCAATCTGTGAATACAACCGATAGTGCTGTGAGAATAACCCATATTCCTTCTGGACTATCTGTCTCTCAACAGGATGAAAAATCTCAACATAAAAATAAAGCAAAAGGAATGAAAATATTGAGAGCACGTTTATATGAATTGGAAAGATCTAGAATTGATCAAGAAAGATCAAAAGATCGTAAAACTAAAATTGGGACTGGGGACAGATCAGAACGTATTAGAACTTATAATTTTCCGCAGGGAAGAGTGACTGATCATAGAATAAACCTAACATTACATAGATTAGAAGAGTTTTTAGAAGGAGAAGCCTTTGATGAGATAATTGAGTCATTAACTTTGCAAGCTCAAGAAGAGAGTCTCAGTAATTTGAAAAAATGAATATTAATTCAGCAATAATAAATGGTGCAAAAGTTTTAAAAGATAATTTTATTAGTAATCCATATTTAGATTCTGAGATATTGATGGCTAAGGCAATTGATAAAGATAGAAAATATGTTTTGCTTAATCCTAAAAGACCTCTCGATATAGATGATTTAAATATTTTTAAAAAATTAATAAAAAAGAGATCACTTGGAAAACCAATTGCTTATTTAACCAATAAAAAATTCTTTTGGAACTCAGAATTTTTAGTATCAAATGATACTTTGATACCTCGGCCAGATACAGAGTTAATTATTGAAAAAGTTCTAGAATTAACAGCTCATAAAAAAAAAATAAGTATATTAGAGATAGGAATTGGAACCGGTTGTATAATTTTGTCTATTTTGAAAGAGAGAAAAAGTTTTTATGGAACAGGAATTGACATAAGCAAAAGTTGTTTAAATGTAACTAAATTAAACGCTATTATGCTTAAAGTAAGCTCCAGACTTAAAATATATAAATCAGATGTTGACAAATTCAAATTAGGCAAATATGATTTAGTTATATCTAATCCTCCATATATTAAAAAAAAAGTTTTAAAATATTTGGAAAAAGAAGTTGCTATGTTTGAGCCAAAACTAGCTTTAGATGGTGGTTTAGATGGTTTATCAGCAATCAGAAAAGTAATTAAAAAATCATCTGAACTGATTAAGAAGAACGGCAAGTTTGTTTTAGAGATCGGTTTTGATCAAAAAAATAAAATAACTAGTTTATTAAAAAAAGAAGGATTTTATATTAATAGTGTTAACAAAGACCTTGCTAATAAAGATCGATGTATAGTTTGTACAAAAATATAGTTTTTTAAAAATCATGGTAACATTTAGAAACAATAGCAATAACAACAATAGAAGAAATAACTTCAGAAGAAATGATAGAAACTTTAAATCAAATGGAGACAGACCAAAGTTTGCATCAAATTTCTCAAATAATGAAAATTTTAAAAGAAAAGCTCCTGGTAGAAATAACCACAATGCACCAAAATTAATTGAAAAATATAATGATTTAGCAAGAGAAGCTTCTTCAAATGGGGACAAAATTTTATCAGAAAATTATCTTCAACACGCAGATCATTTTACAAGGGTTTTGAATGAACGAGAAAGCATTAGAAAAGAAAGATTTTCTGAAAATAAAAGTCAGGAGAATTCTAATCTTCCAGAAGAAACCAAGATACAAAATGAAGAAATTTCAAAAACTAATTTAGCTAATGTATCAAATAAAGAGAATGAGGAAGAAAAAGGTTCAGAGCCTCAAGTTTAAATCATTAATTTAACCCTATAATTTTTTCAGATTTTAAAACATCTAATTTAATTTTTTTAGTCTCAAATATTTTTCTTTCTTTACCCTTAAGAATTTTTCCAGAGGGTAATTTTAGTTTTTGAGAATTAACTTTTTTTCCATTGACTATAACTTCGTAGTGTAAATGTGGACCAGTTGATTTACCAGTTGATCCTACATAACCTATGGTTTGACCTTGTTTAACTCTTACGCCTGTTTTAATTCCACGAGCAAAATTTGACATATGAGCATAAATAGTTTGATAGGTTGAGTTATGTCTTATTTTAACACAGTTTCCTCCACCACCACACCATCCAGCTTTTTTAACTACACCATCTCCCGATGCCATAATTGGAGTTCCCATTGGTGCAGCAAAATCCGTTCCTCTATGCATTTTATTAAATCCATCTATAGGATGTTTTCTCATTCCAAAAGGAGATGAAAGTCTGGCTCCATTTATTGGAGTCTTCATTAATGCTTTTTTTACACTTTTTCCATTTTTATCATAATGACCTTCACTTCCATTATTATCAAAATAATACAAACTATTATCTTGACCGCTAAGTTTTAGATTAGCAAAAAGAATTTCTCCAGTTTCAATTATTTCATTTTTTTCATTCAAGAATATTTCATACATAATTTGAAATTTATCTTGTTTTCTTATATCTCTTTGAAA
>CABXVD010000007.1 GCA_902515625.1 uncultured Pelagibacteraceae bacterium
TTAGATGATATTAAAGAAAAACTTTTAAGTATCGATAAGAAAACATTAATAAAGTACGGGTCAGTTGTTGGTGCTGTAATTTTATTCTTAATAATTTATTATGCAATTTTAAACCCAATTGTAGTTAATAAACGTACCCAACTAGATGATATGAATTTAAAGAATCAAGAAATTACTAAATTTGAAAATGACTTAATATCAATTAAGAAAAAAATTAAAAAAATTAAACCAATATATGAAAAAAATTCATCTTTATTTCACTCTAAAAAAGAAGTTGAAGGATTGTATCAAACACTAAGTCAATCCGCTGCAGCAAATGGCTTGATTGTTTCAAAAATAGATAAGCAAAAACCAAAGCCAGTTTTTCTAAATAAGAAAGGAAAAGTTACTAAGAAAAAACCAAAAAAAGTTACTAAAAAAAATGTTTCTTATTTTACGATACCAGTAAAATTTGAGGTAAAAGGTAATTTTTTAGGCTATATAAGATTTAAACGAGAGCTATCAAAATCTAATAAGATGTTAAATTTTGAAAAAGAATTAATAAAACTAGAAAAAGAAGGGTCTAGTGGTATAGTTGTTACAGGTGAGCTATCAATTGTAGGATTAACAAATGAATTTTTATAGAAACATTTTTTTTATTTATTTTTTATTAGTTTTAATGTTAACTGGACCCGTTTCAGCTGCGGATGATGATGAACAGTTGTTAAAAACAGAGGAAGAAGAGCTTCCATTAAATAATCCATTTGATGGAACAACTGGCTCCAATGCAACTTCACAATCAGCTTCAAGTACTACTGGAGCAGAATTAGAAAATCCAATGAGTTTATATAACTTTAAATTGGTTGGAGTTATTGCTGGTAAAAAAAGTAGTTATATTTCATTAGTGAGCCAAGATGGAAGAAATATAATCTTGCAATTAAATGAAGAATTATATGATGGATTTAAATTAGTCGATTTAAGATTAAATGAGGCTATATTTAAAAAAGCAGACAACACTTTTGTTTCTATAAATTTTAAAAATCAAGTTAGAGAGATCAAATGAGTTTTAAAAATTTGAAGATATTATTTTTATATTTGATTTTAGTTATCAGTGTGACTGGCTGTACTGTAAAAGATGGAAAAATAGTAAAAACAACGAAAGATTTCAAACAACCTGACACTTTAATAAAAGACGATATTAGAAAAAAAGGACAGTCAGAAATTTCTAAAACCATAGATATGGGACCAAAACCTGTTTTTGGTGATGCAACAAAGCTTAAAAAAAGAAAAACAATTTCATCTCAGACAGCTAAAAACTATTTATTAATTCCAAAAAAGTATAAAAATTTAAAACAGACGGTGACCTTAAAGTTTCAAAATCTTGATTTTAGAGAAACAATGAAGCTGATGAGTAAAATGGGTCAAATAAATATTTTAGTTGGTGATGAAGTTGCTGGAGAAATATCTGCTGAATTAATTAATGTGCCATGGGATAAGGCATTTCAAGCACTTTTAGACACTAAAAATTATGCTTCAGATATTGATGTTGAAAGTAATTTAATTAGAGTTCATTCTCCTTCACAATTAACACAACAAGACACCTATAAAACATCAAGAGCGGCTGCAGTAAAAAATAAAGTTGAGTTAGAGGATTCAGTTGAGCCAATATTATCGGAAATTTTTAGACTTTATTATATAACACCTGCAGAAGCGAAAAAAACAATAACAGAACTATTCACTGAAAAAGACTCATTTAATCCAATTAAAATTACAGAAGAAACTACAACCCGTTCTATTATTGTAAGAGGTAAACAAAAAGATTTAGATGTAGTAGATAAGGTGATCGGTGAAATTGATGTTAGGACAAAGCAGGTTTTAATTGAAGCATTTATAGTTGAGGCGAGCTCAGATTTTGAAAGAGCTTTAGGAACTAGATTAGGTGGTTATTATCAAAAATTTGGAAATGTAGCAGGGGGTGTTGCTGGAAGTTCAAGCACAGGAAGTAAAGAGGCTCCTGATTTAGGTTTAGCAGCAGGTTTAGGCTCAGCAAAAGATACACTTACTAATTTTCCAGCTGCAGGCGCGACAAGTGGTATTGGTCTTTTAAAAAGGACTACAACTGGAGTTTTAAAGTTAGAAATAACTGCTCTAGAAAGTATGGGATTGGGTAAAACTATCTCTAATCCAAAAGTTTTCACTTTAGATAATCAAGTTGCAACTGTAACCCAAGGACAACAAATTGCATACCAAGGAACATCTGAAGGAGGTGGAACAACAACATCTTTTAAAGATGCTGCCTTAATTTTGCAAGTTACTCCATCAATAATTGGAGATGGAAATGTTTTGTTAGATATAAAAGTTAATAATGATAGTCCTGACACGTCTTCAGTTGCAGATGAACCACCTATAAATAAAATGGAAATTATAACTAAGCTACTTGTTGCTGATGGAGATATAGTTGTAATAGGTGGAATTAAAAAGAATCAAGTAAGTGACAGTAAAAATCAAATGCCAGGAGTTGGTGATATGCCAGTAATTGGAAATTTATTTAAGGGAAAGGCTAAAAAAGATAACTTAGATGAATTATTGGTGTTTATTGCTGCTAAGGTATTATAATAATGTTTAATATAAGTAGAGAAAGCGAAGTTAATATTGTTAACACACTTATAGACCACGATGTTATTTCGGGTACAGATTTAATTAAAATTAAACAAGCAAGCAATGATGGAGAAAAATCTCAAATAGAAACTATTTTTGAATTAGAGTTAGCTAACGAACAACAAATTTTAGATATTTTAATTAAAGAACAAGCTCTTGAGGTTGTTGATCTGTCAAAAGAGTCTCCAACAGAAGAGTTGAAAAAAATTCTTCCTTCAAATTATATTACAATGAATTTTATTGCTCCATTTAGAATAGATGGAAATATATTGCATATTGCAATTTCTGATAGTTCAAAACTTAGTTTAATGAGAAATTTAAAAACGATAACTAAAAAAGAAATTGAGTTACATGGTGCGAAAGTTTCACAAATATCTACATTTATTGATCAATTGCTATCTGATGGAGAAACAACTGTTCAAAGCATAGTTGAAGCTAAAAAAGCTGAAGAACAAGAAAGAGAAAAACAAAAAGAATTTGACTCAGAATTCTCAGAGGCAGGGGAAGTTTTAGAAAAAGAAGAGTTGGAAGAAGATATAGAAGCAATTGAAAATGAGTCTGAGGTTATTAAGTTTAGTACAGCAGTTGTTGCTGAAGCTATTAAAAGTGGAGTTAGTGATATTCATATTGAACCCTATAGGTTCTCTTCAAGAGTTCGTTATAGAACTGATGGTATACTTCAAGAACAAACTAAATTCGCAAGATTTCTTCATGATAATTATGGTGCAGTTGTTACCAGATTTAAAATTATGGGAAAACTAGATATTGCAGAAAGAAGATTACCACAAGATGGAGCGATACCGTTTAGAATAGATGGTAAAATTGTAGACTTGCGATTATCAATTTTGCCAACAGCAAATAATGAGAGAATTGTAATGAGGGTTCTAAATAAAGACGCAGGTAATATAAGTTTAGAACAATTAAATTTTGAAGAAACTGATTTAAAAAATTTGAGAAAAGCAATTCATGGTACTCAAGGATTAATATTAGTTACTGGTCCAACAGGGTCTGGAAAAACAACAACTCTTTATAGTATTTTAAAAGAAGTAAGCAAACCTGATTTAAATATTTTAACTGCAGAAGATCCTGTTGAATTTGAATTAGATGGAGTAGGGCAAGTTCAAACTAAAGATGATATAGGATTTACTTTTGCAACGGCATTAAGATCTTTTTTACGTCAAGATCCTGAAATTATTCTGATTGGGGAGATGAGAGATAAGGAAACAGTTGATATTGGGCTTAAAGCTGCTTTGACGGGTCACTTAGTTTTTAGTACTCTTCACACTAATGATGCTCCAAGTACAATTACTAGATTGCAGAATATGGGGACACCAGATTATTTAATTAGTGCAGCATGTACATTAGTTTTGGCACAGAGACTTGCAAGAAAAACATGTGAAGATTGCAGAATACCTGATGAAGATGTAACCCCAGATGTTTTAACACAACTTGGAATTTCTTCAGAACAAGCTTCAAGAGCAAAAGTTTTTAAAGGAAAGGGTTGTAATAAGTGTAATGATACTGGTTACAAAGGTAGAATGGGTATTTACGAAATTTTAAATGTTACAAAACCAATTAAAGAAGCTATTTTATCAAAAGCGACTACACCTGAAATTAAAAAGATTGCAGTAGAAGAGGGTTTTAGAACCATGCAAGATATGGGTAGAGAGATGATACTTTCGGGTGATTTAAACTTTAGAGAATTTGATAGAGTACTTTCATCTGATTAAACATAAACAATGGAAAACTATACTTACAAAGGCATTTCCGGAAGCAAATATATTTCAGGCGAAATTGAAGCATTAAATTTAGACGAAGCCTCTCATAAACTTAAACAACAAAAAATTATAATCACCAATATAACCAAGACTCAAAAAAAAGGGGCAGCCAAAACAAAAGAAAAGAAAAAAGGCTCTCAAATTAGTTTATTTAAAAAAAAGATTAAACCTCAAGATACTGTAGTTTTTTCAAAACAATTCGCAACAATGGTTAAAGCTGGTTTGCCAATATTAGGTACATTACAAATGTTAAGAGACCAAACAGAACACCCAACAATGAAGGAAATAATTGAAGATATTAGGAAAAGTTTAGAGGGTGGTGTTACTTTATCAAAATGTTTTGCTAAATATCCTAAAACATTTGATAATATTTATGTTAATTTAATTAAAGCAGGTGAGGCCAGTGGTAAACTAGATCTTTTTTTATTGAAACTTGTTGATTCCCTTGAAAAAAAAGAAGCAATTAAGAAAAAGATTAAAGGAGCGTTAATGTACCCAACTGTCATGTTTATTGTGGCAATTTCAGTAATGGTTTTTATGTTAACAAATGTGGTCCCAGTTTTTGCTGAAATGTATGGTGGAATGGGAGTTGCTCTGCCTACTCCTACTGCAGTCATTTTACAAGCAAGTGATTTTATGCGAGGCTCTGGTGGAAAAATAGTGTTCTTAACTTTAGCCATTGGTTTTGCTATTTTCAAATACACAACGACTAAAATTGAAAAAATTAAATATATGTGGCATGGAAGAGTGTTAAAACTTCCAATTTTTGGACCAATGATTTTAAAATCTATGTTAGCTAGAATTGCACTAGTTATGGGAAATTTAAGTGCGGCAGGTGTAAACTTACTAGAAAGTCTTGAAATCGCTAAATCAGTTAGCACTAATGTAGTAGTAACTGAAGCATTAGAAAATGTAAAAAAAGGAGTTTTTTCTGGAGATACGCTTACAAAATTATTTTTAAAAGAACCAATTTTTCCACCAACATTTAGTCAATTAATTTCGGTGGGAGAACAGACAGGTAGTTTGGATGAAATGTTCACTTCTGTTGCGAGTTATTATGAGGAGGAATTTGATACTGCAGTTGAAAATATGTCGACTTTGATTGAACCTATTATGATTGTTTTTATGGGATCAATGATTGGTGGTTTGATGATCGCAATGTATTCACCAATATTTAATATTGGTGCAATTATTGGTTAATAATTTTTTTTTTTAAAATAAGGTGGTTAACCCAATCATCAGTTTTTTCTTTATTAAAAATAATTTCATCCATTACTTGTTTAATAAAAAAAGTTCCTAACCCACCTGGTTTAATATCATCTAAATCTCTTGGTTTAACATTTTCTTCTATTACAAGTTTACCCTTGTCATAAAGATCAATTTGTAATTCGTTATTATTATATGAAATTTGTAATCTCATTTTGTCTGGACTATCTTTATTTTCATATGCATGTTTGATAATGTTTTGTGCTGCTTCGGAAATAACAAGAATTAATTTTTCTTGCTCATTTTCTAAATCTTGATTTTTTTGAAAAATTTCTCTGCAGAAATTTCTTATTTCTCTTAGGCTTGAGGATTTAATTTCAAAATCAGCATGTAGGGTAAAGCTCATTTTGTATTCAGATTTTGATATTTTTATTCAATATTTAATATTTGCTCTAGCTTTGCCATCATTATGACTTTAAGAACTGATTTGCTGATTTCTTTAAGCACAACCTTTTTTCCTAACTCTACTGCTTTTTGGTGACTTTCAATTAAAACTGAAATTCCAGAAGAGTCCATGTACTGCACATCTTTAAGATTTATATGAATTTCATTTGCAGACTCAATAAGCGGCATAATGGCCTCTTTTGCCTTATCTCCAACATCCATATCTATTTCGCCATTAAGGTAGATTGTAGATATGTTGTTTTCTTCTGTTACGTTATAAGTCATGTATTAAATTGTGATATTATTAGCATTTTATTTTATTTTTAGAACTAAATTCTTCAATTATTAGTTGTTTTTTTTACAAAAAATTAATACATTTTGTATTTACAAGTGAAATTTAAATACTTAAAATTTGAATTAAAGAGTTATAATTATAAAAGTTATAATAAATAGGAAAAAATTATGAAAAAAAATAAACAAAAAGGTTTTACATTAATTGAATTGCTAGTGGTTGTAGCAATTATAGGAATTTTAGCATCAGTAGGTGTTGTTGCATATAACGGATACACTAGTTCAGCACAAAAAAGTGCAGCTGACTCAAATCACAACTCAGTTGTTAAGTGGATACAAAATGAATATCAAAAATGTTCTATTGGAGAAGATACTGCAATGAATGCAAACCTTGATTGTATAGATGATTCGAATGAGGCAGCAGATAGCACAGATGTAGCTAAGGCTACAATTGCATCTCAACAAGCTGATACTGCAAAGATGAACAATCCTTATACAAAAACAGCAGCAGTACAAAATGAAGGAACAACAGTACCCACTATTTGTTCTACTACTAATAGAGGTCAGATAGTAATAACAACAGATGGTGATACTAAAATTATAGTAACTACATGTAAAGCAGCTAAAGATGGGGATACAACAAATCTTCTGTCAGATACAATTGCATTAAATTAAAAATTTAATTTAATTGAGAAATAAAAAAAACTTAAGTGGTTTTACACTAACTGAGTTATTAGTTGTTGTAGCCATACTTGGTATACTTTCTGCGGTAGGAATAGTTAGTTACAATGGCTATGTTGGTTCTGCACAAAGAAAATCTGCTGAAAATTTAATGCAACAAATAGCATTAGCTCAATCGGAACATCTATCTGATAATGGTACCTATTATAGTGTATCAGAATCTAATTGTGAACCAACTACTGAAACACTAGCAGATATTTATCAAAATCTTTTAGGATCAACAACTGCTGCTAAAGCCACTGAAAAAGCAAAAGATAGTGCTTTTGCAATTTGTATATCCAAAGATGAGAGAGAAGGGAGCCAAACAGAATATCTAATAACTGCATCTAAAGGGGACCTTAAAATTTACATGAATTCTGTGGGTGAAATTGATAGCAATGAAGAATAATTTATTAGCTGATGTAAAATGAAAATAAAATTTGAATTATTAACTAATTTATCAAATAACAAGTTATCTCAAAGACAAAAAATATTTTTATCAGCAAGTATTGGATGGATAGTTTTTATTGGTTTTTTGACTTGGTTAAATGGAATTAATGATCTTGCATTAATAAAAACTTTTAGATGGGATGAATGGTTTTGGTTTGGAATTGTTCCCGCAACAACTCCTTATATAATTTACTACATTTGGAGACCACAAAGTAACCAAGAAGACGATAAGCAAGAGTAAAAATTAATCACAAACATGAACAAATTTCTAAAAGTTCTAATCATTTTAATAATGTTTTCAGGTTGCACTCAAAATACAGCTCAACTTGTCCCAGCTTTGTCATTTGCAACTAGTGGGAGTATAAGTAAAGCTCTTTTATCAGGATCCATAAACAAGGGTATTAAACATCACACAGGCAAGAGTGTTAGCGAGCATATGGCCCAATCTTTGCAGCGAAATTTAGATTGTTCTGATAATACTAGCAATGAGTTGTTAACAATCTTCTTCGTAAATTACTCAGATATAGACTGTTATTCACAAAGTATTAATTAAAAGCCATTAGAGTGCTTTATTGAGTGAAATTAAAATATTATTTGTTAGCTTGTTATAAATGAATAACACATTTGAAAAATCTCAAAATTTAAAAGCTTACTTTATGTTGGTTTGTGCCACATTGTTTTGGGCAGGTAATTTTAATATGGGAAAGTTTGCTTTCATAGAAAATATATCCCCATTTACCCTTGCATTTTTAAGATGGCTTCTAGTTTGGATAATACTAATGCCTTTTACTTATAAAGAAATTTTAAGTTTAAAAAAAATAATAATTAAAAATTTTAAATTATTATTTTTGTTAGGACTTAGTAGCGTTTTTTTGTTTACAGCACTTACTTACAAAGCACTAAATTATACACAAGTAATAAATGCATCACTATTTAATACAGCTATACCAGCTACAATTATTCTGGTTTGTTTTTTACTTAAAATAGAAAAAACAAATATTTTTCAGTTATCTGGTCTGTTAATTTCAACCTTAGGAATTTTAGTAATCATTACCAAACTCGATTTAGATATATTACTTTCGCTAGCTTTTAATACAGGAGATTTATTTATGATTGCAGCAATTATTTCCTGGGGCGTTTACTCTGCATTTTTAAAAAAAAGAAATTTTGAAATTTCTCTTTTAGCACTTGTCCAAATTATTTGTACTTTTGGATTATTAATGCTTGCGCCTGCTTTTTTAATCGAAGTAAATCAAGGCAACTCAATAAATTTAAATTTAAACTTAATTTATATTTTACTGTATGTTGCAGTTTTTCCAAGCATTGGATCTTATTATTGTTGGGCTGGAGCAGTATCAATCATAGGGCCGAATAGATCAGGAATATTTTTATCATTAATCCCTTTATTTAGTACGATTTTTGCAATGATATTTTTTGATGAAAAATTTTTATTTTATCATTTAATTGGAACCGTTTTAATTATATTAGGTTTATTTTTATCAAACAAAAAAATAATAAATGTTTAAAGTTGCTATTTTAGATGATTATCAAAATGTTGCACAGCAGTTTGTAGATTTAGAAAAACTATCTGGAAAATATGAATTTAAAGTTTTTAGTGAACCCTTTGTGGATGAGGCAGATGCTATTGAACAATTGTTAGATTTTGAGGCTTTGCTAATAATGAGAGAGAGAACACCAATTACTAAAAATTTAATTGATAATTTAAGTAGTTTAAAATTTGTTATCACCAGTGGATTAAGAAATAAGTCTATTGATTTGGAAGCTGCAAAAAAAAGAAAAGTAATTGTTTGTGGAACAGATATAAACCAAAACCCAACTCCTGAATTAACTTGGGCACTTATTTTAGGCTTGGCCAGGAACTTTAAAGAAGAATTTGACAATATGTACCAAGGATATTGGCAAACAACTGTAGGTGTTGAATTAAAAGGTAAAATTCTTGGATTAATTGGTCTTGGTCGTGTTGGATCTCAAGTTGCTAAAATTGGAAAAGCTTTTGGCATGCAAGTTATGGCGTGGAGTGAAAATTTAAATCTTGATACTTGTAAGGAATTAGATGTGCTTCCATGTAGTAAAGAAGACTTAATAAAAAATTCTGATTTTTTATCTATCCATGTTCAAGGTGGCGAAAGATACAAAGATTGTATTACTATAAAAGAGTTTGATAATATGAAAAAAACATCATTTATTATTAATACCTCCAGAGGGGAGATTATTAATGAAGATGATTTAATTATTGCACTATCAACAAATGTAATTGCTGGCGCAGGAATTGATGTTTATGAAAAGGAACCTTTACCAGAAAACAACAAATTAAGATTTTTACCAAATGCGTTGCTAACACCCCACATAGGTTATGTTACTGCAGAAAATTACAGTACATTTTATAGTCAAATGATAGAAGGTTTGGAGGCTTGTGTGAATGGGAAGCCTGTTCGAGTGTTAGAGTAATAATGGAATTACCAGTTGTTAATCATGAAGATTATTTTGCTAAAATTGGCGATGATCATAAATTTCCAATCAATAAGTTTGGCGAATTAGCTAATTATTTGATTGAAAATAAAATAGTAAAAAAGTTTCACAAGCCTTATCCTTGTTCAGTAGAGACTTTAAATTGTGCACATTCTAAAGAATATATTTTTGATATTAAAAATAAAACTTTAAGTAAACAAGGAGTAAAGAAAATAGGATTTCCTTTAGTAGATAGTGTTGTACAAAGATCCCTTGTTGCAACTGGTGGAACAGTTCTTGCTTCAAAACTTGCTGTCAACTATGGGATTGCTTGTAATACTGCAGGAGGAAGCCATCATGCAAATTATAATAGTGGTGCTGGATACTGTGTTTTTAATGATGTTGCTGTTGCTGCTCATTACTTAATCAACAGAGGTTTAGCTAATAAAATTCTTATAGTAGACTTAGATGTACACCAAGGAAATGGTAACTCAGATATATTCAAAGAAAATAGAGATGTTTTTACATTTAGTATGCATTCAAAGACAAATTATCCAGCAAAAAAATCAATTAGTGATTTAGATGTTGAATTAGAAGATAATTTGGAAGATCAGAATTATATAAAAACATTGAAGTATTATTTAACAGAATTGAATAAAGAAAATTTTGATTATGTTTTTTATATAGCGGGGGTAGATATCCATTTCAATGACAGATTAGGAAAATTAAAAATTTCAGATAACGGAATAAGATTGAGGGATGAAACAGTTATTGAAAATTTTTTTTCTAAAAGAATTCCAATATGTGGCGTTTTAGGAGGAGGATATAATAAAGATTTTAATAAATTAGTTGAATTACACTCTATGTTACATCAATCTTGTGCTAAATATATTTAATTATGGCAAAAAAAATTAATCAAAACTTAACCGCAGAACAAAAATTAATTTTATTTGAAGAAGGAACAGAACTTGCAGGAACCAGTGAATTAAATCATGAAAAAAGAGAAGGAAGTTTTCATTGTGCAAATTGTGGAATTAAACTTTTTGATTCTAAAACAAAATATGAGAGTGGATCAGGTTGGCCTTCATTTTATGAGTCTTTACCTGATGTATTTGAGACGAAAACAGATCATCACATTGGTTACGCTAGAACTGAATATCATTGTAAAAATTGTGGTGGGCATCACGGACACATCTTTGAGGATGGACCGCAACCTACAGGAAAAAGGTATTGCAATAACGGTGTTTGTTTAATTTTCAGACCAAAATAATTAAAAATAACCTATATTGGGTTAATTTTTTATTTTTAATTTAAATTTATTTTGTTAAAAATTGATCTGATGAAAAAAATTTTATTTATATTTCTTACATTAATGTTTAGCTTTAATAGCCAGGCAGAGGATATAACAAAAAAAATTGCAGAAACAGCAAGTGATTATATTTCAAATTTAATTGAAGGAAATGGAACAACAGAAGTTAGTATTCAATTAAGAGAAAACTTTAAGCCAGATTTTAGCATTCTAGGAGTAAGAGAATTAAATAAAGCCAGTAACCAAAATACATTTGTCCAGTTCTCTTTGTTTAACACTGAAAAATCGAATGAAGAAAGATATGTCGGAAATCTTGGTTTTGGTAAAAGATTTTTAAGTGACGATACCTTCATGCTAACAGGGTTTAATGCATTTTTGGATTATGATCATCATGGAAATACTAGAACAAGTATCGGTGGTGAGATTAAAAATGCTGTTATGGGTTTAACTTCAAACTATTATAAAAAAATTGATAATGGTGGTGTGGATGAAGAAGTTTTAGATGGTTATGACATTCAACTTTCTTCTCAAGTTCCATACTTACATTGGGCAGATATCTTTTATAACAGTTATAAATGGGACGGTGTTGATAGAGATGATATTGAAGGTTCAAAAATTGGTGCAGACTTACTCTTAACACCTCATATAGCTGTTGAAGCCGCTTATGATGATAAAGATAAAAAAGGTTTAAAAGATGAATGGTATGCAAAAATAGTTTTTGTTCATCCTCCAAGAGAAGGTGCCACGGCTCAAGATGGAGTGAGTAGCGATATTTGGAAAAAAGAAAAAGATATGTCAGGTGAAATGCTTGCTAAAGTGAAAAGAAATAATAAAATCGTAGTAGAGTTTAAAGGTTCAGCAACAATTTCAAGAACGGATTAATTATGAAAAAATTAAAATTTTTATGTATTGTTTTATTTTCATTATTAATAAACAGTTTTTCTTTAAATGCAGCTGAAGTAAAAGGTGCGGCTGATATTTATAAAGTAAAAATGCATAAACTTGAACTTTGTACAGGACACACACCTGGAGATATGGATGATGTAGCAACATCAACAACTCAATGTCAAGATGCTGTTACAATAGGAACTAGTACTGCGGGCGTAGAAGTAGATATTGCCTCAGTTTCAGAGGGAGCTGTTGCAGGAAATTTTGGTGATACGATGCTTCTTCCATTAGGAGTAACTTATACTCATGTCAGAGTTACACTTAACAGAAATATGAAATTAAGAACTAAAAAAGGTATAAATACTGGAGGTGGTGGCGATGTTGATAATTGTAAAACAAAAGCTACTACAGATGCTATGTATGCTACTAATGAAGCAACTGACAAATATACTCATAAGCCTGTAGTTCAAGAACATACTACTGGTACTGCTACTGAGGATAACTCTGAGGAGATGAGTCTTTACATTGTTAATGGACGACAATTTGGAGATAGTGGAGGTGAAATTAGTTTATGTCAGGATGAGGATTGTGGTTCAGTATCAGCTATCAATTGGAATTATGCGGAAAACGCATCTAGATTAAATTCCGCAAAGGCGATGCAAACAATGAGAAGTACGGTTACAACTGATCAATTAGCTATGATTTATGCTTTGGAGACCCCTTATACTGTGTCTTTAATTCCACCAAAAATTGATATGTCTTTTTCAACCAGTCAAGCAATAATGGCAGAAAATGTAGTTTCAGATACACTTTGTGCATTTGCTATTTCAGAACCAATTGTAACAATAACTATGGAATAAAAATTTATTTTAAAAGATCTTGAAGTTTATTTTCTTTTTCTAGGGCTCTCGTCTCATCATAACCACCAATGTGTTTATCGTCAAAAAAAATTTGAGGAATAGTTCTTTTACCATTAGCTTTTTTAATCATTTCATCCATAGCTCCATCAACTTTTGAAATATCTATTTCATTGTAAGGTGCATTATTTCTAGCAAGCAATCTTTTTGCTGCATCACAGTAATTACAAAATGGTCCAGTATAAATTGTAACTTTTTTCATAATCTATAAATAGTCACCTTTTTTAATTTTACTAGTAATTTCTTTTCTAGAGTATTCAAATTTTTTTCTATGTTTTATACTTTTTTGATTAACTCTTTTTCTCCACAATCTAAAAGAAGATGGTTTTATAGATCTTCTCATTATCTTGATTACTTCAGACTCTGTTTTTCCAGTTTTTTTTTCTATTTCCTCAAAAGTAATTCTGTCAGCCCAGGCTGCCCAAATAACCCAATCTGGGTCAGTTACATCTGGCTCTGGATTTTTAACCCTGGTGATAGGAATGCGACCTTTTTTTTTCATAAACCCTTTATAATTGAAATAAAAATTTAATGCATTTTTTTTAGTCTCTGATAATATAATTTGGGTAGTCCTTCTTAGCCATCTTTAGCTCCCGGTTTTTAAGGACTATCTTCAAAATGTTCCCCCTCAATTATTTTTTATTTTTACAAATAATTCTTTTTTTATTTATTACCCCAGGACCACCAAGAATTGTGATTGTTTCTTATTCAATGAATTATGGAGTTCAAAAATGTATTTGGACTGCATTTGGAGATATTAGCGCAAATATCATTCAAGCGACTTTAGTAATTTTTGTTATTGGGTCATTTTTTTCTGAAAACTCTGAATTTTTAAATATGTTTAAATGGGTAGGTGTTGCTTATATTTTATATCTAGCTTTTGATATTTATAATTCTAGACCTAAAGAAATTAGTTCAAGCAAAGATATCTCAAAAAGTTTCTTTTCATTTTTTAAAGATGGATTTCTAGTTGCAGGAACTAGTCCAAAGGCTTGGATGTTTTTTCCACTAATCTTTCCACAGTTTATTGATTTCAATGGAAATTATTTAATTCAGTTTTTGATTTTAATTACAACATATGTTGTTTTAGATTTCTTATCGTTGATTGGTTATGCTTTACTTGCTCAAAAGCTAATTAGTTGGATTAATACAAAACCAAAAACAATAAATACAATTTCAGCGAGTGTATTAGTTATTATTGCTGCTATTATTGTTGTAACACAACAATACTAGTAATATTTGGTCTTTATTGCCTCTTGCAATTAGATCAAATTCTTTATTAAATTAATTATTAATTAATTAATAACTAGAGGAAATAAAATGAAAATAAATAAAATAATCATAAGTTTTATTTCTGCAGCTGTAATTTTATTATCAACATCAGTCGTATCTTTTGCGAAAGTTGTTGGAGATAAAATTGTTTTAGGTGCAGCAATTTCATTAACTGGTAAATACTCTTCTAATGGTGTTCATACTCAAAACGGTTACAATATGGCCGTAGATAGAATTAACAGCATGGGTGGTGTTAAAGTTGGTGGTAAAACTTATAAGTTTGACATTATTTATTATGATGATGAGTCAAACCCAAAAAGAGCAGCTCAACTTGCTGAAAGATTAATTTCACAAGATGGTGTTGAGTTTATGCTTGGTCCATACAGTTCAGGATTAACTAAAGCGATAGCTCCAGTTACAGAAAAGTACGGTGTTCCAATGGTGGAAGCAAATGGTGCATCTAGATCTTTGTTTACAAAAGGTTACAAATATCTATTTGCTGTTTTAGCTCCTGCTAATTTATATCTTGATGTTGCTATTGATTTAGCAGTTGAAAAGAATAATGGAAAACCAGTAACTGTTGCAATGGCATTTGAACAAGATGCATTTTCTCAAGATGTAAGACTAGGAGTTTTAGAAGCAATTAAAAGAACAGGCTCTAAACAAGTAATTGATGATAAATTACCAAAAGAGCTAAATGACATGGCTGCTACTTTAGTAAAAGTCAAACAAATGAAACCAGATGTTTTAGTTGTTTCAGGTCACACTAAAGGTGCTCTAACTGCTATTAGACAAATATCTGAGATGAAAGTAGATGTTCCAATGTTAGCTATGACACACTGTGATGCAGCGAAACTATCAAAGCAACATGGTAAGAACTCACAATATGCTTTATGTGCTTCTCAGTGGCACAAAACACTAACTTATAAAGATGACTTCTTTAAAGATGGTATGACTTATGACGCAGACTTTACTAAAGAGTTTGGTTATGCGCCTCCATATCAAGCAGCAGAATCATCAGCTGCTCTATTGGTATTTAAAGATGCATTTGAAAGAGCAAATTCTTTTGATCAAAAGAAAGTAAGGGATGCTCTTGCAGCTACTAATATGCAAACTTTTTATGGAAACATAAAATTTGCATCAGGTGGTCAGAATGTTGATAAGCCAATGGTACTTTTCCAAGTTATGTGTGACGATGGTGGAAAATGTGAAAACAAAGTTGTTGCTCCAACTAAATGGGCTTCAGCTAAATTGATTCACCCAATTCCTTCTTGGTCTAAAAGATAAACAAATCTATAAATACCCCCTAATATAATATATATAGGGGGTATTTTTTTATAGGATTCATTATGGATTTCATGGTCTTCCAATATCCAATGATTTCTGTTCAAGCATGTTTGGACGGAATTTTACTTGGAATTTTATTTGCATTGATTGCATATGGTATGGCACTTCAATGGGGAGTAATGAATATAATTAATATTGCTCAAGGAGATCTTGTTATTTTAGGAGGATACATTGCTTATTTTATGTATCTTTACGGTATTCACCCTGCATGGGGAGTTATTGTGTCACCAATCATAATGTTTTTTGTAGGTATAGCAATTTACAAACTTGTAATTAATAAAGTGGTTGATAGAGATTTGTTCATATCTATCTTAGCTACATTTGGAATAAGTATTCTTTTCATGCAATTAATGAACTTTGCATTTGGAGCTGATGTTGTTCTTGCAAACTCAGATTATGGAACAACTATGTTATTTAATAATAACGTTGTGCTGCCAAATTCGAAAATATTTTCAGCATTTATAAGCATTGTATTTGCAATTTGTTTAGTAATTTACATGAAAAAATCTAAGCTTGGTCGTGCAATCAGAGCAACAGCCCAAAATGCAAGAGCAGCAAAGATTTTAGGTGTTGATACAGAAAAAGTTTATGCAGCAACTTTTGGAATTAATGCAGCTCTTTGTGGTGTTGCTGGTGCTTTAATTTCAATTACTTTTACAATTCACCCTTATATGGGTCTTCCATATACAATTAGATCTTTTATGATTGTTATTATCGCTGGATTAGGAAACCTACCTGGTGTTGCAATGTCAGGAATGGGCTTAGGTGTATTTGAAGAATTTGCAGATTACATACTTGGCACTGAATTTAGAATTGGATCAGTATTTTTATTGTTAGTTTTAATACTTGTTTATAGAAGATTTAAACTTTCAAGAAAAAGAGAATATTTAAAATGATAAGAAAAATTATACTTTTAATTTTATTTTCAGTGTTTGTGTCATCGACAGTTCTTGCTTGTGAAGGTCGTGAAATAAAGAAAAGTGGATTTTTATACTATAAGGACGGCAAAGGTAAATTTATTGAAGGTTATGACATTGAAAATCCTCAAGATAAAATAATTATGGTTTTTAATCGTGGATCATGGCATGTAAAAAAAGGTTCTCGTTTTTGTATTCAAAAAAACAATAGTATGCAAAGTGTATTAGCCCAACTTTCAGGAACAATTATAGATGGTAAAGAATTAGTTGTTTGGATTAATATGGAATTATGGAAAGCTGGTCTTTATACACATGAAAACAAATGTGTAAAAGGGGAGCATATGTATAAGGGTAAAAAATTATATTTTACTCCACCATATTGGAAATGTATGTGGGGACCACCAACTTATATAAAAAAAGTAAAAACCTCTAAAGATGATATTTTACAAGTTCCAGAATATGTTAGTAATTTTCCCTTAAAAAATAGAGCAGCAATAAATAGTGCAATTGCGGATATATTTGTTGAAAAAGGAACACCAAGAAACCAACTTTTTATTTCAGGCCATTCATGTGGGGGTATTGGAAGTTTGAGAATGGAGGCTGTGTTTCCAGAAGTTTATAATGCTGCAATTTCTCTTAATCCGAATTGTTGGGATAATATTGATAATGATTTAATGAGAGAGTTTCAGTTAGATGAAATAAGAGGTGCAGAAAAATTAGACGCTTTAACTTTTCATGGAGAAATGGATGGAGCAAGTAGTTATTTAGGAATTTCAAGTTATATGAGGTGGATTGGAGATAAGCCTGGTGCTGAATGGGTTGAACTTCCAGTCCACAACAGTCCTAATGGAAAAGAATTTATAATTGATGGAGTAGAATGCAAAATAAAATATAGAATGAATAGTGGTTGGAAAATCAAACATAATTGGGATTACGGCCATAAATTGAAAGCTTGGACTATAGTAGATCCTAAAGAAAAAGCTGAAATGAAAAAAAAAGCTGCTGGACACAATATTGCATCTGATATGTGTTTTACACCTTATCTCGAGGACATCAAAAAATTTATAGCAAAAAAATTATAATATTATGAATAAAAAAAATTTAATCTTATATATTGGAATATTAATTTTTGGTGTAGCTGCTCCATTTATATTTCCAGCTTTTAAAGTACAGTTATCTATTCTTTGTGTATTAATTGTTCTTGCTACAACTTGGAATATTCAAGGTGGTGAAATGGGGTATAACTCATTTGGAAATATACTCTTTTATGGCCTCGGTATGTATTTATGTGCCTCTGTCCAGGTTGGTATGTTTTTCCCACTAGCTGAATGGACTGAAAGTGGTGGTGAAAAAACATTTGTACATACTCCTGCACAATTTTTTCAAGGGATGGCTGTTGGGCTAATAGTTGCTGCAGTGGTACCAACAATTGTAGCAGGTTTAATTGGATATTCTATTTTAGGACTTAGAGGGCATTATTTTGCCATTTGCACATTAGGTTTGGGTGTTGCAGCAGGTGAGATTTCTGGAGGAATTGAAATCATTGGAGCTGGACAAGGTTTCACAACTCCACCTTTTCCTGATGTAGGAAGTTTAGAATCACGAGGTGAATTTTTTTATTTTCTAAGCTTTTTTGTTTTAATACTTACTTTCATAGCTGTCAGAGGAATTTACACAACTAGATTTAAGTTAATATTAAATGCAATAAGGGATAATGAAGATAAGGCTGAGGCTATGGGAATTCAAACGATGAAGTACAAAATAGTTGGTTGGATGATATCAGCTTTCTTTTGTGGTCTTGCTGGAGGAATCATGGGAGGCTTAGTTGGATATATTGACTCAACAGATGTTGCTTTTGATGGAAGAGAGATGGGAGTTTTTATGGTTTTAATGGCAATCTTAGGAGGAAAAGGAACTCTTTGGGGACCAATTATTGGTGCAACAGTTTTTCATATTTTTAAAGAGGGTTTTTGGACTTTCTTCTTAGGTTGGCAATATGTTGCACTTGGAGTGTTAATCGTTGTGATAGTTATTTATTTCCCAGAGGGAATAATGGGTTGGTTAAGAGAAAAATATCCTGAAAGATTTGGTGAAGTTGTAGATGAAAAAGATCGTAAGGCTCAGGTGGAACTTAAATGAGTATTCTAGAAGTTAGCAATGTAAGTAAATCATTTGGTGGCGTAAAAGCTAATGTTGATATTTCAATGAATGTTGAAAAAGGCAGAATAGTTGGATTAATTGGGCCTAATGGATCTGGTAAAACAACATTATTTAATTCGATAGTTGGAACATATCCAATTGATAATGGTTCAATTAAGTTTAATGATAAAGAGGTTTCAGAACTACCGGTGCCAGTTATTGCAAAACTTGGATTGTTAAGAACTTTTCAACAAACTCGAATTTATGGAAAATTAAATTGTGTAGAAAATATGCTCATTAGTCATAAAGGGAGCGACGAAAGTTTAATGAAGATCTTTTCTACAATTCCTAAAGAACTGACAGAAAAGGCAGAAAATTTATTAAATTTTGTAGGCTTATTTCAAAAAAGAAATTTGAGAGCAGGGGATTTATCATTTGGGCAACAAAAATTATTAGAATTAGCTATGGCACTAATGAATGAGCCAGAAATGCTATTATTAGATGAGCCAACAGCTGGAATTAATCCAACATTGATTAATGGAATTATAGATAGGTTAATTAAAGTAAACCAAGATTTTGGAATTACTCTTTTAGTTATTGAACACAACATGAGAGTAATCATGCAGCTAGCTGAAAATATTTTCTGCTTAGCGCATGGTAAAATGTTAGCCAATGGATCACCTGATGAAATTAAAAATGATAAACGTGTAATAGACGCGTATTTAGGAGCTCAATAATGTCCAATCAATATGAAGTATTAGGAAAAGCTCCCAGCCCAGAAGATTTAAAAAAATTATCACCAAATGAAATACATTTAACTATTAAAGGTTTAAATGCTGGATATGGAAAAATGGAAATTTTGCATAATTTTGATTTGTTTGTGAACAAGGCACAGTCCTTATGTTTGATAGGTCCAAATGGTGCAGGAAAATCTACAATTTTGCATTCTATTTATGGATTTACAAATATTTTTTCAGGCCAAATAGAAATTGATGGTAAAGAAATTACAAATTTAACACCAGCAGAAAAATTAAAATCTGTGGGAATAGCTTATATACTTCAAGACAATTCAGTATTTCCTGACATGACAGTTGAGGAGAATTTATTAATGGGTGGATACATCAAAGAAAATACTGATGAGTCATATCAAGAAGCTGAGAGAATTTTTGAAAAATACGAAAGATTAAGAAATAGAAGAAATCAGCCTGCAAAAGTTTTGTCAGGAGGAGAGAGAAGATTGTTAGAAATTTCTAGAGCCCTTGTGATGAAACCATCAGTTTTATTAGTTGACGAACCATCGATTGGATTAGAACCAAGATATATTGATATGGTTTTTGAAATTTTAAGAGATCTTCAGGAAAACGAAAAAAAAACAATCATTCTTGTTGAACAAAATGCTAAAAAAGGATTAGAATTTGCAGATATAGGATACGTCTTAGTATCTGGTGAAACTGCTATAGCTGGCAAAGGAGATGATTTACTTAAAAATCCTGATGTTGGTCGACTATTCCTTGGTGGCTAATGATTAATAGGCAGTTTTTCTTTAAGGGATATAAATCAATTTTCGCACCCGATAGTCCTGCAATAGCTTTAGGATGCTGTTTCATTGCAATAGGAGCTTTACTTAAAAATTTAGGTTTTAACATTCAAGAAAGTATTTTTTCTACTATGTTAACCTATGCTTTGCCAGGTTCATTAGTAATGGCGGAGTCATTATTAGTAGGAGCATCATTACTAAATATTTTTTTAGCAGTTTGGTTTGTTAATGCGAGACTTTATCCAATGGCAGTTTCTTTGTTTCCACTAATGATGCATAAAAATCAACCTAAATGGAAATACTACTTTTCATGTCATTTCATTGCTGTGTCTGCTTGGTTGATAATGAAAAGTAACTATAAGACAGTTCCTAAAAAACAAAGAATTGATTTTTGGATTGGTATTGGTAGCGCAACTTGGAGCGTAGCAGTTTTAGGTACTTTTATAGGTTTTTATTTTTCAGAATATTTAAATAAAGATATGATGATGGGATTAGCTATTTTAAATCCAGTTTATTTTTTATGCATGATGGTGGGAGCCTCAAAAACAATACAAATTACATTGTCAGTTATACTTGGGACAATATTAGGACCAATTTTTTATTTTCTATCACCAGAATGGTCTATTTTACTTGGAGGCATAATTGGTGGAACAATTGCATACTTCATAGGAGAACTAAATGTCAGTTAGTATTTTTTATGCAATTTTAGTTACTTCATTAGCAACCTTTATTTCAAGATTGCTTGGAGCTATAAGTTCACAAGGTATTAAGGAGACTTCAAAATTATTTAAATGGTTTAATTGTTTAGCCTATGCAACTTTAGCAGCACTAATTGCAAGAACAATTATTTTTCCTGCTGGTGTTCTTATTGACGCAAGTTATTTAAGTAGAATAATTGTTGTCGTATTGTCATTAGTTGTATTCTTTGTGTCTAAACAAAATTATGTTTATCCCACAGTTTTTTCTGCCCTATGTATGGCAGCCATTAACAATTATTTTTAATTCAAATTGATTTATTATTTAAGTTAATTTAAAATTTAGTATGGAAAAAATTGAGGGCTTAGAAGTTCAAAATCATAAAGACTCTAGTAGAATACTAAATATTCAATTAGATGATGATATTGTAAAAAAATTAATTTTTCCTTTTAACAAATTTGATCTTACTGCGCTAGAACTTAAACCGTTTACTAGATTTACAATTGCGAAAAGTCTTGATGATTTAACTAACAATAAACTAAGTAAGTTAATCAATTCGATACTCCGAGATAGATCAACCGGTTGCTTTATTATTGGTCCTAAAAATATTTCAACAAAAACTAATGATAAATTTTTAGTAAAATTGTCAACTGCTATAGCTCACCTTATTGGAATTCCAAATCATGATTCAATGGCAGGAAAATACTATGCTAGATTTCATGTAAAGCATGAAGATGCTAGTGACTCTTATTTGAGAAAAGCTTACAGAAATATGGATTTGCACACAGATGGAACATATGTAAAAGAAGTTACAGATTGGTTAGTTATGACTAAACTAGAGGAGCAAAATGTACAAGGTGGTGAAACTGCAATGTTACATTTAGATGATTGGGAGCATTGTGATGATTTATCCAATGATCCTGTTGGTCAACAAGATTTTATTTGGGGGTCTCCTAAGAGTAAAAATATTGATTATAAGGTAGAGCATCCAGTTTTTTCTTTTGATAAAGAAGGAAGACCTAAAATTTCATACATAGATCAGTTTCCAGAACCTAAAAACATGGAACAGGGAAATTTTTTACAAAAATTATCTGACGCCTTAGAGGAAAGTAAAAATAAAATAATTACTAAATTACCAGTCGGTCATTCTGTTATAGCTAATAATTATTTCTGGCTTCATGGACGAAAACCCTTCAAAGAAAATAAAGAATTAAGCAGGGAATTGTTGAGAATTAGAGGCTCTTTTTTTGTTAATTAATTCAATATAATCAATATAAAGTAATCAAAACTTTATGAATTTAGGATTTATTGGCACTGGCAAAATAGCGTCTTCAGTAATTACTGGAATTTGTACTTCTAAAATTTCCTTTAAGAAAATAATAATTTCTCCAAGAAATACAAAAATAGCTAAGGCTTTAAAGGCAAAATTTAAGAAAATTACCATAGCTAAAACCAATCAACAAATTGTAGACCAATCAGATTGGGTTTTCTTATCAGTTACCCCAAGCGTGGGTGAAAAAATTATTAAAAACTTAAAATTCAAGTCCAAACAGACAGTAATAAGTTTTATTTCTACGATTACATTATCACAATTAAAAAAAACTATAAAAGTTAAAGCTAAAATAGTTAGAGCAATACCTTTACCACCAATTTCCTTAAAGAAAGGACCAGTACCTGTTTGCCCTCCAAATATTAAAGTTAAGAAGTTTTTTAATAATTTAGGAACAACTGTTGAAATTAAAAAAGAGAAATCTTCAATTAACTTTTGGACAACTTCTGGCATGATGGCTCCGTTTTATGAATTATTGAGAGTAATGACTGATTGGTTAGTTAAAAGAGGTGTAAAGAGAGATAATGCTCAAAAATATATTACGTCGTTATTTTTAGCCTTATCTGAAGATGCAGTTAAAAATTCAAAAGAAAATTTAAAGTTTTTGGTTAAAGAGTCCCAAACTCCAAAAGGTTTAAACGAGCAAGGTGTTAAAGAGTTATCAAAAGCTGGATTTTATAAATCACTTGAAAAAACTTTAAATAGCATTCATCGAAGATTAAATAAATAGACTGAATGTCAGAAAATATTTTAGAAATTAAAAATTTATCAAAATATTTTGGTGGATTAGCTGCTGTTTCTGATTGCTCTTTAAAAGTTTCAAGAGGTACTATTACAGGAATTATTGGACCTAATGGATCTGGTAAGACAACATTATTTAATTTGATTGCAGGAAATTTAAAGTCCTCAGGTGGTGAAGTAATTTTTGATAATGAAAATATAACAGATGTCCCTTCATTTGAATTATTTTCTAAAGGATTATTAAGAACTTTTCAAATAGCACATGAATTTTCTAATCTATCAGTATTAGAAAATTTAATGATGGTACCTGGTAACCAGTCTGGAGAAAAGCTTATGACAGCATTATTAAAACCAAGTTTAGTTTCTGAAGAGGAAGAATTGGTAAAAGAAAAAGCTAAAGAGGTTGTTGATTTTCTTAATCTTGGTCATTTATCGAATGAGTTAGCTGGTAATTTATCTGGAGGACAGAAAAAACTTTTAGAGCTTGGAAGAACAATGATGGTGGATGCTAAATTAGTGCTTCTTGATGAGGTAGGTGCAGGAGTTAACCGAACACTTTTAAAAGATCTGGGAAGTGCAATAGAAAAATTGAATAAAGAAAAAGGATATACTTTTTGTATGATTGAACATGATATGGATTTTATTGGAAGATTATGTGACCCTGTAATTGTAATGGCTGAAGGTTCAGTTTTATTCGAAGGATCTGTGGAAGATGCAAAAAAAGATGAAAAAGTTATAGAGAGTTATCTTGGAAGAGGATCTAAAATTAAGGATCATAACTAATGGCCTATTTTGAGGGAATAGAAATGACAGGAGGTTATGGAAACGGTCCTGATATTATAAGTTCTTGCACGGTAAATGTTAACAGAGGAGAAATAGTATCAATTCTCGGTCCTAATGGAGCAGGTAAGTCCACTGCCATGAAAGCTATGTTAGGCTTATTAAATTTAAAATCTGGATCAATTAAAATTAACGGTAAGGATATTTCAAATCTATCTCCACAAGATAGAGTCAAACAGGGTATTTCTTTTGTTCCTCAAAACAAAAATGTTTTTGCCGGTATGACAGTTGAAGAGAACTTAGAAATGGGAGCATTTCTATTAAATGAAGAAATAGAAAATATAATAGAAGAAATTTATGAATTATTCCCAATCTTAAAAGAAAAAAGAAACCAATTAGTGGGTGAACTATCAGGCGGTCAAAGACAACAAGTTGCACTTGGTAGAGCTCTGATGATTAAACCAACAGTTTTGATGCTTGATGAGCCTACTGCTGGTGTTTCTCCAATTGTAATGGATGAATTATTTGATCATATAGTAAAAGTCAAAAGAAACGATGTAGCAATTCTAATGGTTGAACAAAATGCCAAACAAGCACTAAGCATTTCTGATAGAGGTTATGTTTTGGTAACTGGAGAAAATCGTTATTCAGGTACAGGTAATGAGTTATTAAACGATCCAAGAGTAAGAAGCTCTTTTTTGGGAGGTTGATGTGGATATATTAAATGCATTAATTCTTTTATTAAATTATATTTTTATACCTGCACTTACATATGGTTCTCAATTAGCTCTTGGTGCAATTTTTGTTACTTTAATTTATGGAATTTTAAGATTTGCTAATTTTGCAACAGGAGACATGATGTCTTTTGGTACCATGGTAACAATATTGTTCACCTGGTATTTTCAGTCTCTAGGAATATCTTTAGGAGTGCTGCCAACAGCATTAATAGCTATTCCTTTTGGAATTTTATTTATGATAATTTATATGCTTTCGATAGATAAATTTGTATTTAAATATTACAGAATTAATAAAAGCCCACCTGTGCAATTAGCTATGGTTAGTATTGGAGTAATGTTTGTTACTCAAGCAGTGGTTAGAATTATTATTGGACCTTCAGACCAAAGATTTTTTGATGGAGAAAAATTTATAATTAAAGCTAGAGAATTTAAAGAAATGACAGGACTTAATGAAGGTCTTGCATTGAAATCAACACAAGTAATTACTGTATTAGTTACAATTGTATTAGTGTCTTTGTTGTTCTGGTTTTTAAATAAAACCAAAACTGGTAAAAGCATGAAAGCTTATTCAGATAATGAAGACTTAGCTTTACTTTCAGGAATAGATCCTAAAAAAATTGTAATGATAACCTGGATAATTGCAGGAATTTTAGCAACTATAGGTGGAGCCTTGTATGGATTAGATAAAAGTTTCAAACCTTTTACTTATTTTAACAATATGCTTCCAATATTTGCTGCTGCTATAGTTGGAGGAATTGGAAATCCATTTGGTGCATTTTTAGGAGGATATGTGATTGCTTTTTCTGAAATATTTCTAACTTATGCATATAAGAAATTTTTTATGTATATATTGCCTGAAAGTATGGAACCTGAGAGTTTAGTTCAGTTATTATCTACAGATTATAAATTTGCAGTCTCATTTTCGATATTAGTAATTGTATTACTCTATAGACCATCTGGGATATTTAAAGGGAAGGTACTGTGAGAAAAAATTTAAATGTTATTGCCGCTTATAGCATCATGATGGTTTTGATTATACTTGTTGGTGTCTTTCAATCTTGGAATATCGCACTATCAATTTTCAATATGTGTTTAATCTCAGCTGTAATGACAATGGGTGCAAACATTCAGTGGGGTTACGCAGGATTAATTAATTTTGGAATTATGGGATATACCGCTCTTGGTGGATTGGCTGCAGTTTTAATTTCTGTTGATCCAGTCCAAGAGGCTTGGAGTGCAGGGGGTTTTGATATCTTGATGTGCCTATGGCTTATTATAGCACTGGTATTAATTATTCGCTTTATCTTAAAAAATTTTCAAAAGTCAAAAGTTAGAACTTATGCTATTGCAGTTCTTATAATATCAGGAATTTTATTAATAAGGTTTACGGCAGAACCTGGTATTGAAGCAATTGAAGACGTCAATCCAGCTAAAACAGGTTTTCTTGGTGGGTTTGGATTACCAATTATTTTTTCTTGGATTGTTGGTGCTTTTTTTGCAGGAGGTTTGGCGTTTATAGTCGGAAAAGTAGCCTTAGGCTTGAGAGCAGACTATTTAGCTATCGCTACTCTTTTAATATCAGAAATTGTCATAGCAATTATAAAACATGAAGACTGGTTAACTAGAGGTGTTAAAAATGTAATTGGACTTAAAAGACCAGCCCCTTACGAGGTAGATCTTCAAACAACGGATTGGTTTATAAATTTGGTTGAAAAATTTAATTCTGGAAAATTAGAATTAATTTCTAATTTATCTGATCGACAAGCTGTATTAAACCAACTTGTAATTGAAGGCTCGTCTGTATTTGTAAAACTTTGTTATTCAGGGTTATTTTTGACAGTAGTAATTATTTTATTAATCTTAACTCAAAAAGCTCTGTACTCTCCATGGGGTAGAATGATGAGAGCCATAAGAGATAATGAGGAAGCAGCTAATGCTATGGGAAAAAATGTTGTCAAACAGCATTTATTGATTTTTATTTTAGGTTCAGCAATTGTTGGAATTGCAGGAGCAATGTTAGTTACACAAGATGGATTGTTTACACCAGGAAGCTATAGACCTATGAGATATACTTTTTTAATTTGGGTTATGGTTATTGTTGGGGGAAGTGGAAATAATTTTGGTGCTATATTGGGTGGTTTTGCAGTTTGGTTCTTATGGATAGAGGCTGCTCCAATTGCATTATTCTTAATAAATTTTTTTACTGCAGGAATGTCAGAAACTCATGCTCTAAAACTTCACTTAATAGAGAGTGTACCTTACTTTAGATTTTTAATGATGGGCTTAGGTTTGTTGCTGATAATGAGGTATAGACCAAAGGGTATACTTCCTGAAAAAATAGAAATAAAATAAGTTATTATGAAATATATTATATTAGGTGCTGCAATTGCTTGGGCCATGTACATGGCAGACAAGTATATGTTTTAAAAAAAACCCCAATAACTCTCGCTACTGGGGTTTTTCTATAGGTAAAAATTATCTTTGTTTTTTAGTTTTAAATTTTCCACCTTTAATTTCTTGTTCTAAAAAAGAACCTTCAGCTTCACCAACTGCAGTAAATGCTACTCCGGTTGCACCTTCGTAGTTAATCTTTTTACCTTTAGCTAGTAAGTCTAAGCCTTTTTTAAGTTCACCTGGATAAATTTTAGTACCAGGTGCATTAGCAACATCCATTACGTTTTTTGCAATAGATGATCTGTCGGCTGAATTTCCAGCTTGCATAGCTAAAACAATTAAAGCTGCTGCATCGTATGATTCACCTGTGTAAGGTCCAGAAGAGTCTATACCGCTTGCTTTTGCAACATCAGCAAAAACACCAGCACCTTTTCCAGTAGAACCAGGCATAGATCCAAAAGATTTACTTAAATCTTTTCCAAACGCATCGACCAAAGATTGACCAATCATACCATCAGATAAAATAAATTTATCAAATGCACCAGAATCTAAAGATGCTTGGATAATTCCTTTTCCACCTTGGTCAAGATATCCAATTACAGCTACAGCGTCTCCACCAGCTGAAGCAAGCGTTGCTACTTCAGATGAATAGTCAGCTTTACCATCTTCGTGAGCAGTTACTGTTGTTACTTTAATACCATGAGCTTTAACAGCTGCTTCGTATACGTCTGCTAAGCCTTTTCCATAGTCGTTGTTAGTATAAGTAATAGCTACACTTTTAACTTTTCTATCTTTTGTAATATCTGCAAGAATTTGACCACCTCTAGCGTCAGATGGAGCTGTTCTAAAGAAGTATCCATTGTCATCTAAAGTAGTTAATCCTGGAGATGTTGCTGAAGGTGAAATCATTACTACACCGTTTGGTACAGCAACGTTTGATGCAATAGCACCAGTTACACCTGAACAATCAGCTCCCATAATAGCTGCTACACCTTGTGAAATAACTCCTTCAGCTGCTGCTGTTGCTGCTGCTGAGTCAACACAAGTTGAGTCTGCTCTTACTGGTTCAATTTTTTTTCCACCTAATAGCGAACCTGAATCAGAAGCTTCTTTGAATGCAAGCTCTGCTGATGCTGCCATTGCTGGTGTAAGAGACTCAATAGGACCTGTGAATCCTAAGATAATCCCCATCTTGATAGCATGTCCGTCTGCCATTACATTTGATCCAAAACTAGAAACAAACATAAATACAGCGATAAATAGTTTTCTCATTATCTTCCTCTATATTGTTAACAATTTATAAAAGCTAATTTAATTATGAATAATTTGAATATTCAATGACTAAATTATCATATTTTAAAGCAGTTTATCGCAGGAAAATGATTTATCTAATTGAGAATGGATCTAATGAAGGTTCATCAGATGTATAGAACCAGGTAGTTTTTACTCTTGTATAATCTTTAATAGAATCTATCCCAGCTTCTTTGCCGTAGCCACTATCTTTGATACCTCCAAATGGAGCTGAAGGTGAGATTAACCTATAAGTATTAACAAAAGTAATTCCAGCTCTTATTGCTTTAGAAACTCGCATGCCTCTGGATAAATTACTTGTGTAAACGCCAGATGATAAACCATATTGATTATCGTTCATTTTACTAATTACTTCATCCTCAGTATCAAATTTCATTACTGACAATACAGGCCCAAATAATTCATTTTCTGCAGTAGGCAGGTTATGATTATCGCATTCAATAATTGTTGGTGGGAAGTAATATCCTTTGTTAGAAAATGAGTCTCTTTTACCACCACATTTAATCTTTCCACCTTGATCTAATGTATCTTTTATATTTTTTTCAATTATTTCTAATTGTTTAAAACTACTTAAAGGACCCATCTCTGTGTCTAGATCCATCGGAGCTCCTATTTTTATTTTGGACGCTCTGGCGGAAAGTTTATCTAGAAATTCATTATAAATTCCTTTTTGAATATAAAGTCTTGAACCTGCAATACAACTTTGTCCACTCGCACCAAATATTCCAGCAGTAATTCCATTGATCGCATTCTCTTGTTCTGCATCATCAAATACGGCAACGGGACTTTTTCCTCCAAGCTCTAAACTTACCTCAGAAAGATTTTCAGCAGAATTTTTAATGATACGCCTTGCAGTTTCGGGTCCTCCAGTAAACGCAATTTTCTCTACAAGATCATGTGATGTCAAAGTTTTACCACAAGGATCACCAAATCCTGTAATTACATTAACCACTCCTTTAGGTATACCAGTTTTCTCAATTAGCTTTGCAAATTCAAATAAAACTGCAGGGGCTATTTCTGATGATTTTATAACTACAGTGTTTCCCATTGCTAGAGCAGGTGCTAATTTAGTTGCTGTTAAAAACATTTGAGAGTTCCATGGAATGATTGCGGCAACAACTCCAATAGGTATTCTTGTTGTTATCGCTTGAACATTAGGTTTGTCTATTGGAAGAACTGTGCCTTCAACTTTATCAGCTAAACCTGCATAATAATCATAGTATTCTGCAATATAAACTGCTTGCTGTTTTGTCTCTCTAAAAAGTTTTCCTGTATCAATTGTTTCTATCTCACCCAGCATCTCAGCATTTTTTCTCAACTGATCAGCAATTGCTCTTAAAAATTTAGCCCTATCTCTTGGAAGTAATTTTGGCCATTCACCTTCAAAAGCTTTTTGTGCAGCTTTAACGGCTTTGTCAACATCCTTTGCACTTGCTTCAGGCGCAACTGCCCACGGTTCATTATTTTCAGGGTTTAAAGTCTCAAAAGTTTTTTTACTTTCAGAGTCTACCCACTCTCCATCAATAAACATTTTATATTTTTTAAGTTCAGGCATTATTTAAATGTTCCATTATTGCATTATTTACTTCATCTGCATATTCAATAGTAGTGAAGTGTTTCCCATTTTTAATTTCTAAATATTGTGAATTTTGAATATCTTTATTTAGATTTTTAGACATATTTGGAGTAGACCCTGTATCTTCTGAACCTGCAATTATTAAGGTATTAGTTTTTATTTTTTTTACTTCTTCAGGGCTATCTTGATAATTTGCAAATAATTCGTAAGCTTTAATAAAATTCTCCTGGTCAACTCCCTCTTTATTGAGAGTTATTAGGAATTCTTCATATAGATCAGGATTTTTTTTAAGATAGTCTTCAGAGAACCATCTTTTCATTGCCATTTTGGAAATAGGCATATTTCTTTTTGCTAAATTTACCCTATCAATTACTTTTTGTCTTTCATCGTTTGACCTTTTGTAAGTTGCAGAGATTAACGTTAGAGAATTCAAATATTTTTCATAGTTTGTAGCAAAATCAATTGCAACTAATGCTCCAATAGAAAAACCAATTAAATGAAATTTATCTATTTTCAAATTCTCAATCAAAACTAATAATTGGCTAGCAAGTTTTTTCATTGTTAGTATATTTTCACTAAAAGGGGTCTTGCCGTGGCCTAAAAGATCATATGTTACAAAAGAGTTATTTTTAAAAAAATCAATTTGAGGTTTCCACATTGATTGATTCAATCCAAGTCCGTGTATAAAAATTATTGGAATTGAATTTTTATTATTAAAATAATAATGATTTTGACTTCTATCAAAATTATAAGGCATTTTTTAATTTTTAATGCCCATCTCTTTCATATCTTGGTATCTATCACCTGTTCTTGCATGTGCTCTTCCACTTGAGGCGCCTCCTATAGCTATCACAACCTCGTCATCAAATGGTGCATCATGAATTGTGAACTCATGAGTTAAATAGTATGGTCTTAAACCAGAGTCTGTTTTGTGCATCATTGGAATTGATATTTTCGAACCTGCTGGCCCCCTTGTATTTGTAAAACTTAAATAAGAAGTACCACCTACAGCATCTCTAAATTTATTCCCAAATCTTAATGTGTGTATAAATGCTGATGCGTGCTCTATCTCTCCATTTAATCCAACAACTCCAGCTTTTCCATATGCAAGTATTTTATCAGGTGAACCCATCTCTTTAATTAATTCAGGTACAAGCATATCCCCAAGTTTTGGAGCTAAATCTAAAATAGTTGGTCTAAGGTCTTCAACAAAACCTTTCCCGTGCCATGGATTTTTAAAAACTGCAGCTACAGAAACTAATAAAACTGGCTCCTTAGCTTTTTTTCCACCCTCAATAAAAGTTTTGTCTACAAATTTTGTAAACTTTCTTATTTCTAAATTCATTAACTTGCTTTTTCGATATTAGTGCTATCTAAATTTATTTTTGGAATTACTTCATCATTAAACAATTTAATACTTCTCATACAAGCCTCATGGTCTATTCCAGGAAAATTAGACCAAACTTGAAGATTTTGTAAATTCAACTCTGATTTAAGTTCGTTAATTTTATTAACAACATACTCTGGAGTACCAAACAATAAATTTCTTTTATGTAAAAATTCATAATTTAATAAATCTAATTTATGTTTTGTTTCTGGCAATTCTTCACCAGGATCCATATGATTTCCTAATCCTCGCCAATGACAAACCCATCTCATATAATTTATAATATGTTCACCTGCTAATTTTTCAGCTTCTTCCATTGTTTCCGCAACAAACATATCTCTAACTAAAGATATGCCTTCGCCTAAAGGAACTTCTCTATTCTCTGCTTTTGATTTTGCATCTTGGAATATCTCAAATCTCTTTTTAAGAGCTTTAACAGTAGGTATCCACATAATAGTGTTCAAACCATTTTGTGCAGCCCATTCAATTGATCTCGCTCCATCTACTACTTGCCAAATTGGTGGGTGTGGGCTTTGTTTAGGTTTTGGAACCACACTTATTTTTTTCATCTCGTTTGTTTCAACATCTACAAATTCTTTGTCTGGGGGACTCATATCGTGTTGCCAAACAAAATTTGGTGATGGATAAGTATAGAATTCACCTTTATGACTAAAAAATTCTTCGGTCCATGCTTTTTTCATTATTGTAAGAGATTCTTCAAACAGTCTAAAATTTTTTGCTTGGTCCTTTAGATCGGCTTCTTTATTTAAATTCATTGCCTCTCTTCCATAAATTCCTCTTCCAATACCAACTAGAGCTCTTCCATTTGATAATTGATCTAATAAAGCAATGTCTTCAGCAAGTCTTAAAGGATTATGAAATGTAATAACATTGCATGCCTGTCCGATTTTTATCTGCTTAGTTCTTGCGGCAGCATCAACACCCATCATTAATGGGTTAGTACAAGACTCCATTCCTTCATGATTAAAATGATGTTCAGTATACCAAATAGAATCCCAATTATTTTCATCACAATAAGTTGTTATCTCTTTTGTTTCATCTAGTAATTGATTATAGGGTTTGTGATCCCAGTTAGTGGTATTGCAAAAATATCCAAACTTCATTCGAACCTCCTTAAATAATTAAATCTAAGACGATCGATCCCACTTTCGTAAATATGAATTTATCGATGAGTTATGTATCGTATTATGTGTGAAGCTTATTATTACTGAAGTAGAGTTTCAATAAAATTTTACGATCTTCTTAAAGGTGTTTTTGTTGCAATATACTGATCTCTAGCCTTTTCTCTTACATAAATATAAATACCAGCAGCTATAATACAACCAACACCTAAAAATGTTCTTAAAGATGGAATTTCATTGAACAATAAATATCCAGGTATCATTGACATTATAATTAAAGAATATTCAAATAGCGACACCACAGATGGAGAAGCAACAATATAAGCGGAAAATATACAAACGAATGCAATTGAAGCAACAAAACCAAAAAATAAAATAAACTTCCAAGTATACTCAATATTTGAAAACCATTCTCTGAAGATAAATTGAGTTGTAGAGTCAAAATTTGAATTATTAAATTGCCCATTGCCCATAAAAATAAAAATTATCACACATAAGGCTATTGCAATAAGATAAAAATAAAATAATTGTGTATTAACATCATCTTTATCAGAGGTATATTTTGTAATTGTCATAGAAGCTGCATAAAAAAAAGCAGAAAAAACTGGTAATAAATTTTTATATTCAAAGTTAGAAAAATCGGGATTCAAAACTATATAAACTCCAATAAATCCAAATATAATTGCAGACCATCTTCTAATTCCAATAAATTCTTTTAAAAATACTTTTGCAAAAATTGACACAAAAAATGGAGATGAAAAAAAAAGTGCATTAGCAGTTGCTAATGGCATGTATGTTAATGAGATAAAAAAAGCTGAAAACGCAATAAAATGTAATACAACTCTTAATACTGTTAATGAAGGATAGTAAGTTTTTAGTGAAACTTTCTGTTTTCTAAACTTTATATATCCATACAGTAAAATGGCTGCAACAAAATATCTTCCAAAAAAAATTTCATAAAGTGCTGCATGTTCATAAATAAATTTAATCAATGCATCCTGCATTGAAAAAAATGTCATTGCAGTAATAATTAAAAGAATACCTTTAGGATTATTGTTGGCGCTCATTGGGCAGCTATATCAAATTATTAAAATTTGTAATATTTAATTATTTCTTTAATTTTGAAGAGAAAAGAAGGTCATTGGATGAAAATTTTATTTTATTATCCTCAATAAACTTATCCATTAACTTTAACTTTTCTTCCTCAAATTCAGTAACTTTCCTCTGACTTAAATCTATATATAGAGATATCCACTCTATAGTTGATGATATTTTTTTTTTACTTTTTTCAATCATATCCATTTTTATATGGAGCCTTTTCTTGTCATGATCAAAATAAGTCATATGAATATCTATTTCCTCACCTTGCTTTATTTCACTTAAATATTTAGTGTTTGTTTCGACTACCATCGTGCTTCTATTTGAATCTTTTGCTGCACTTTCTCCCATTTTAAATTTTTCAAGTGCAACTTCCAAAGCTTGATCAAATACCAGAACATAGTAAGCCATATTCATATGATTATTATAGTCAACCCACTCTTGCTTAACTGAAAAACTTTTTAATAACATTTAAAAATAGATTAAATTAACCCTCTTCTTTTTTATTTTTTGTAAAAACAATTAAAACTACTCCAATTATAATTATTGCTCCACCGATAAATAATTCTTGAGTTGGTTTTTCTCCAAGTAGAAAAATAGCTGCTAATAATCCTGTTGGTGGAATACCCATGGTCACAATTGGAAGTACTTTGTATAAAGGATTATTTTTTAAAACATAATAGAAGCAACCATAAGTAATTGGCTGCATTATAAAACCAATGTAAATTGCAATAATCCAATGTTCAAATTTAGCATTGCTTAAATAATTAATTGTATTTCCATCTAACACTGCTGAAAAAACTATCAAAATTGGTGCTGAAAATAATGCTAACCATGCAACCAAAGCCAAAGGATTAATTTCTTTGCTCAATGGTTTAACTAAGACTTGTCCAAGCGCCCAAGTTGCTGAACCTAAGATAGTAAGACCAATACCGATAAACTTACCATCTAAATTAGGAGATCCTGTTAAAATATAAACACCAACAAAAGCGATACTTATCCCAATCAAAGCTCTAATTGTTGGTTTTTCCTTAAGCATAAAATAGGCAAATATAACTCCAAATGGAACCTCTGTTTGAACAAGCAGAACTGCAGCGGAGGCATCAATTAAATTTAAACCAGAGTATGTAATACTATACTGCAAAGTATTTGCTATGAATGATGCTATAAATATTTTTTTTAAGTAACCTCTAGGTATTGGAAACCACCAAATTAATATTGATGCAGCAAACATAAATCGTAATCCCATCAATAAAATTGGAGGAAAAGATTCAAAAGCAGGCTTTGCAATTACAAAACCAAAACCCAAAAAGATAGGAACTAAAGATGCAACAAAGGTGTCTTTTATATTCATGTCGTTATTTTTAATATTAATGATTATTAAAGAACTTCTGATATATTCACTTTTTAAAATATGAATTCAACAAAAATAGATCCTAAATATGTCAGTAAATCAAATCCAAGAGTTGGGCTAATAGCACTTGCAAGCGACTTTATGATAGAAAAGGATTTTATAAATATAATTAAAGATAGAGATATAGATTTTTTCGTAAATCGAATTGAAAGTTACAATCCTTTAACAAAGGAGAACTTAATTAAAATGTCAGAAAAAGTAACTGAGGTTACAAAAGATATTTTACCTGATCAAGATCTAGACTGTGTAGTTTACGGTTGTACCTCAGGAACTATTGCTGCTGGACATGCATCAATTGAAAAAAAAGTAAAGGCAGCAAAACCTAAAGCAGATGTGACCACACCAAGCACAGCTGCAATTACAGCACTTAAAAAAATGAACATTAATAAAATGTGTTTATTTACACCTTATAGTAAGAAATTAAATGATGAGGTTTTGGAGTATTTTAAAAGCGAGGGTTTTGATATTACATCTAATGCATATTTTGATATCGAGTCTGATCTTGATATAGGTAAAGTTGATCAAAATTATCTGTATGAAGTATTATCTAACATTGAGTTAAATAATGCAGATGCTCTGTTTGTTTCATGTACAGCTCTTCCAGTTTTACCCATCATAGATAAATTAGAAAAAAAATTAAATACTACAGTATTGTCTAGCAACCAGGCATTAATTTGGGATACCCTGGTTAAAATAAATAAAAATAATTCAGTAGAGGGATTTGGTAAATTATTCCAAATAAATTAATGTATTTTACAAAAGAAGAATACAAACAGAGACTAAAGAAAGTTCAACACATGATGCAAGAAAAAGGCATTGAACTTTTAATCTCTCATGACACCAATAATTTAAATTATTTAACAGGTTATGACGCTTGGTCATTTTATTATGCACAGTGTGCTATTGTACATGTTAACGCAGAAGAACCTCTGTGCTTTGTAAGAGCTCAAGATGCAGGAGGTGCCTATTTAAAAACTTACTTAAAAAATCAAAATATTATAGCTTACGATGAGTCTTATATTCATACGTGGCCAAAACATCCCTATGATTACCTTGTTAATATCATTAAAGAGAGAAAATGGGATAGATTATCAATTGGTTTAGAGATGGATGCACATTATTTTACTGCATTTTGTTATGAAAAAATTAAATCAGGGCTTCCTAACGCCAAAATAAAAGATAGTGATCGTCTGGTTAATTGGGCAAGACTGGTAAAATCAGATACTGAAATAACTTATATGAAATCTGCTGCAAAAATTTCAGAAAAAGGAATGAAAACTGCAATGGAGGTAATTAATCCTGGTGTCAGACAGTGTGATGCTGTTGGAGAAATACAAAAATCATTATTTTATGGTACAGAGGAATTTGGGGGAGAATATGCAAGTATTGCAACATTAGTGCCAACTGGAAAAGGAACATCAGCATCTCATTTAACTGCCAGCCAAGATAAATTTGTTAAAGGAGAGGCTACAATTATTGAGTTATCAGGAACTTATAAAAGATATCATGCGCCAATGGCTCGAACAGTCTTATTAGGCAAACCTGATCAAAAAAAAATAGATACTATGAACAAAACTATAGAGGCTTTGAATTCAGGTATTAGTGTGATCAAACCTGGAAATACAGCTGATGACGTTGCCCAGGCATTTTGGAAAATTTTAGATAAATATGGAATAGAAAAAAAATCTAGAACAGGATATTCAATTGGAATTGGTTATCCTCCAGATTGGGGCGAACATACTCTAAATATTTACAAAGGCGATATGACTGTTCTTGAGCCTAATGTTTGTTTTCATATGATTGCAGTTATGCAATTTGGTGATTGGGGTGTAGAAGCATCTGAAGCTATTAGAGTAACTGATAATGGGTCAGAATTATTCTGTAATTTTCCAAAAGATCTTTATATCAAAGATTAGTTTTTGTAATATTAATTAAAATCGATCAATAAAAATTCTAAGTTGTTTGATTATTAATCAAATCATTAAGAAATGAAACCATTTTTTTGGCACCTTGCATTGTAGGGTATATTTTTAAAGCCTTTTTATAACTTTTTAAAGCTTGTGTATAATTTCTTAATTCTATTTGATTCATACCTAATCCTGAAATAGCTCCAAAATGACGAGGTTCTAATTGAAGCACATTTTTTATGTCATTAATGGAATCTTCATATTTTCCTGATAAGTAAAGTGCTGTTGCTCTTTTATTCCAAGCCTCTGCCCAATTTGGGTCCACTAAAATAATTAAAGAAAAAATTTGAATTGCCTCATTTAAATTTTTTTTAGCAAGCATTAATTCT
>CABXVD010000008.1 GCA_902515625.1 uncultured Pelagibacteraceae bacterium
ACAAGGTTGACCAACCTTCCATCCAATTTGATTTAAATAATTACCTGCTGATGCATATGCATCTTTATTATTTTTTAAATTAATTGATCCATTATTATCAAAATCTATTGCATAGTTTTTCATTGTTGAAGGCATAAATTGAAAAAAACCAAATGCACCTGCCCAAGATCCAAAAAGAGTTTCATAATTAATTTGTTGTTTTTCAATAAGATTTAAAAGTATTAACAGTTCATTTGTAAAAAATTCAGATCGTCTTTGATCAAAACTTAATGTTGCAAGTGATGATAAAATATCCATTTTTCCAACATATGTTCCAAAATTTGTCTCTATACCCATTAATGATAAGAGTAATTCTTGTTCAATATTAAATTTTTTTTCTACTAATTTAACTAGATTTGAGTTTTTTTTATAAAAAGACAAACCTTTAGAAACTTTCTTTTCAGAGGTTCTCTTTGAGATATAAGTCTTTGTATCTTCATAAAATTCTGGTTGAAAGCGATCGTATTTAATAACATTAGGAAGGAATTTAGTATTAGACATGACTTTATCAAAAGTTTTTTCTGAAATATTATTTTTAAGTGCTATTTGTTTAAAACTTTTTTTCCAATTTTCAAATTCAATATTAATATCAGCATAAACATTAATATTAAAAGTAAATAAGATAATTAATAAGTATTTAATTATTTTCATGCAAATCTTTCAAATACACAATTACAGCAATCCAAATAAAAATAAAACTAACTAATTTATTTAATGAAAAGACTTCTTCATAATAAAAAAAACCAAGTAAAAATTGCAAAGTTGGAGTTATATAAAAAATCATTCCAGTTGGCCCAAGTCCACATAACTCTACTCCTCTTACATATAAAAATAATGGAATAACAGTCATTGGTCCTGCCAAAAAAATTAGTAGCATCATGGGAGTATCTTCAATTTTAAAATCATTAAATCCATTAACAGAGATTAAATAAAATGCTACAATAGCAAATGGTAATATATATAAGCTCTCTATTAATAATCCAATATCTGTATCAACATTAATTTTTTTTCTTAATAAATTATAAAAGCCCCAACTAAATGCTACAACTATACCAAGCCATGGTAATGATTTGTAACTCATAATAATTAAGTAAAGTATGGATACTATAACTAAAATAATTGAAAAAATTCTTTTCTTGTTAAGAACTTCTTTAAAAAAAATAGATCCTAACATCACACTAAGAATTGGCATTATAAAATAACCAAAACTTGCATCAATTATTCTATTTGTAGCTATAGCATAAATCCAAGCTGCCCAATTAATAAAAATTAAACTACCTGAAAAAAAAAGGTAAATTAAATTTTTTTTACTTTTTAAAATTTTAAAAAAAATATGCCATTTGGAAAAAAAAAATGTAGTAATTATTAATGTGACAGTCGACCAAAGACATCTATGAACAACAAGTTCTATGTGACCAATATAAGTGATAGATTTGAAATAAATAACACCTATGAATCCCCACCAAAATGAGCCTGAACCAGCTAGTAGTAAACCCTTATTGAATTCTTTGTTCATAAGATTTAATGGAATTAGTCGTTATTAGTTTTAATAGACTATTTTAAGGTTGAATTAAATAATTATAATTATAAAACCTTGCGAACGGAGAGATGGCTGAGCGGTTGAAAGCACCGGTCTTGAAAACCGGCAAAGGGGCAACTCTTTCCTGGGTTCGAATCCCAGTCTCTCCGCCATCGTCTAATATTTGAAATTTTTAAAAAGTAAATTTACTTTATTACTTTCTATTTCGAAATCTGTTTCAGCTCCTGTATAGAAGTTGTATAAATTTGTGTCATCTATATTTAATAATTTTTCTAAATCAATTAAGTCCTGATTATTCAATTTATTAATATTTTTTTTGGTAAATGTTCCTAAAAGTTTATCCATCTCTTTTGTGCCACGATAATTAGATCTGTAAATAATTTTTTTTTTTAATTCATCTATATTGATAGTCATTATTAGAATATATTAATTATATATGGATATTAAAAGTAATTATAAATATTTATTATCAGATTTAACAGCTTTAAAAGGTGTTGGAGTTAAAACAACGAATTTACTTAAAAAGAAAAATATTAATAATTTATTTGATCTTTTATGGAAACTTCCAAAATCTTATACCGATAGAAGTTTGTCATCAAAAATAAAAGAACTTAAAATTGGTGAGAATCAAACTGTTACGGTTACTCCTCAAAAGTATCTATTTCCTAGGATAAGAAATCTACCCAATAGAGTTATTTGTTCGGATGATACTGGAAATCTAGAGTGCGTTTTTTTTAATAGTTATGAACCATATGTAAAAAAAATTCTTCCTCTAGGTAAAGAAATAACCATAAGTGGAAAAATTAGTTATTTTAAAAACAAATATCAATTAACAAACCCAAAATATATATCTGAGGACTCATCTCTAATAAAACAAGTACATAATAAGTATTCTTTAACAGAAGGAATATCTGAAAAAGTTTATAATAAAATTATTAACCAAATTATTAATAAATTACCTGTATTAGATGAGTGGCATTCTAATGAAATTATAAAAAAATTTGGAAATTTAAGTTGGAATAATTCAATAGTAGAACTTCATAAACCAGAAAATATAGGTAAATATAAAGATCACTTTTATCAAAGACTGGCCTATGACGAAATATTTTCAACGTTTTTAGTAAATTCTCAAATAAGAAAAAAAATTAAAAAAATTAAAAAAAAAAGAAAAAAAATTAATTTTAGTTTGCAAAATGATTTAATAAATAATTTAAGTTTTTCTCTTACAAATGATCAATTAAGATCCCTCAAACAAATAAATAAAGATTTAAGTACATCCACAAAAATGTTTAGACTGTTGCAAGGTGATGTTGGAAGTGGGAAAACAATCATAGCACTTCTATCGGCTTACAATACCATAAACTCAGGCTATCAAGTTGCTTTTATGGCTCCTACAGAAATATTAGCACGTCAGCATTATAATTTAGCGAAAGAAATTTTTCCCAATAATGCAAAAGTAGAGTTAATTTCAGGAAAATCTGATTATAAAAATAAAAAAATAATTTTAGAGAAATTAAAAAACAAAAAAATAGATATTATTTTTGGTACACACGCAATATTTCAAAAAAAAGTCAGCTATAAAAAACTTGGATTAATCATTATCGATGAACAACATAAGTTTGGAGTAAATCAAAGAAAAAAACTATCTGATAAAGGTGGTGATGATTGTGATGTTTTATTAATGACCGCTACACCAATACCACGAACTTTAACCATGACAATGTATGGTGATATGGATTTATCAATAATAAAAGAAAAACCTAAATCTAGAAAACCAATTAAAACATACAGTAAATTGGAGAGTAAAATTGATGATATTCTAAAATTTATTAAAAAAGAGATAAATTTAGGTAACCAAATCTTTTGGGTATGCCCTCTTATAGAAGAGTCTAAAAAATTAGATCATACTTCTGCTGTTAATAAATTTGAATTTTTAAAAAATCTATTTCCAAATCAAGTTTTATTATTACATGGGAAAACTGAAATAGATGAAAAAGAGAAAATATTAAATAATTTTCAAAAAAATAAATTTCAAATTCTAGTTTCAACAACTATTATTGAGGTCGGAATTGATTTCCCAAATGCAAATGTAATAATTATTGAAAATGCAAACAAGTTTGGTTTATCTCAACTTCACCAGCTAAGAGGTCGAGTTGGTCGTGGAGATAAAGGGTCGACATGTATATTAATGTTTAAATCAAATTTATCTGAAAATGCAAAAAAAAGAATTAATATATTAAAACAAAGTAATGATGGATTTCTAATATCTGAGGAAGATATGAGAATTAGAGGTTTTGGTGATATACTTGGTTTCAAACAGAGTGGAATTAAGAATTTTAAATTAGCCGACCCTATTCATAATAATGATCTTTTTTTACTTGCTGAAAAAGAAATTAAAAGAATAGAAAATTCTAATGAAGATATTAAAAAGTTTAAGCCATTGATAAAACTTTATGATAGAGCAGACATTATCAACGATATTGCTTAAGATTTTGCAGAGGTTCCAGCAGACACTATAAATTTAGAGGCTTCTTCAAATGACATGTTTAAATAGATAACATCTTCAATTGGAAACATAAGTAAAAAACCACTTGTTGGATTTGGGGTTGTAGGAACAAAAACATTAATTAATTTTTTATTAGTTTTTTGAGCCATTTCACCAGTATTTTCTTTAGTTGCAAAACCAACAGCCCAAACACCTTTTCTAGGATATTCAATTAACACTACACTTTTTTGACTGTCATCTTTCTTAGAAAATGTTTCGGTCATTTGAACTATTGCTGAATAAACAGTTCTTAAAAAAGGAATTCTTTTAAACAGATCGTCAATTAATTTTAAAATTCTTCTTCCAAAAAAAGAAAGTGATAACCCTCCAACAAAAGTAATAAATATAATTGAAATTAGTATTTCAACACCTGGTATATTAAAAGGTAAATAACTATTTGGATTAATATTTGCAGGTATTAGATTTGACGATATTCCTATAAGAATTTTACTAAGATATAATGTAAATCCGATGGGTATTAAAACCACTACTCCAGTAATAAAATAATTTCGTAATGTAAGAGATATTGATTTTTTTGAATTTTTTTTAGCCATATTTCTAATTATAACTTGCGTAAATAACAAAAATAATTGCAATGATAAACAAAACAATTAATATTTTATTATTAAGATTCATAATATTTTAGTATTATCAATTTTACACACTTATGAATAGAAGAAAATTTTTATCCTATATTGGTTGTGGTTGTTGTGGATATTTATTACCTTCATGTACTACAACACCAATCACAGAGAGAAAACAATTAAAAATAGTTTCTGAAGCTAGGCTTAATGCTCAAGCTGCGCAAATCTATGAAAAAATTAAAGAAAAAGAAAACATGAGTGACGATAAAAAAACTCTTAATGAAATTAAACAGATTGGTAGAAAAATGGAAAATTCTATATCTGAATATTTTGATAGAGAAAATTTAAATGATCCTACTGCTAATTTTGATTGGGAATATATTTTAATAGATAAAAAAAAGGTCAGAAACGCATGGTGTATGCCTGGAGGAAAAATTGCTGTATACACTGGTATTCTTGAAGCAACAAAAAACACAGATGGTTTAGCTGCAGTTATGGGCCATGAAATTGCTCATGCTGTTGCAAAACATTCAGTAGAAAGAGCTAGTAGAGGAACCCTATTAAATGTAGGAACAAGAATAATTGATATTGCCTCTGGTGGAGTAATTTCAGATATCAATAGAACAACAGGAATGAACACTGTTGGTTTACTAGCTCAATTAGGAATACTAAATCCTTTTAATAGAAAACAAGAAAGTGAAGCAGACTATTTAGGTATGATATTTTCATCTCTATCTGGGTATGACATAAGAGAAACAGTTAAAATTTGGGAAAGAATGAAAAAATTAAACAAAGGAAAGGAACCACCTGAATTTATGAGCACTCACCCATCATCAGATAATAGAATTAAAGATTTAAATGAAAAAATAAATGAGGTTTTATTAGATTATCCACCAATAAAGACAATTTAATTAAATTGTGGTGAGCCCTGATGGACTCGAACCATCGACCCATTCCTTAAAAGGGAATTGCTCTACCAACTGAGCTAAGGGCCCCCAATTTATTCAAACTGAATGCTTGTTATATATAGATTTATTTAATTTTTTCAAATGTCAATTTAACCAAATATTAAATTCTTCTACAACTTATCAATGTATTTATCATGAAATTTATTAAATGTTCCTGACTCTATATGTTTTCTAATTGATAACATTAATTCTTGATAAAAATTGATATTATGAAGTGTTAGCAACATTGAGGCTAGTATTTCATTTGTATTAAAAAGATGGTTTAGGTAATTTTTAGAATATTTATTTAGACTTAAATTATCGCAATTAGAATCTAGTGGTGAATTATCGTTTTGATATTTATTATTTTTAATATTTATTCTTCCATCCCAAGTGAAAGCAAGGCCAGTTCTTCCAGATCTAGTAGGTAAAACACAATCAAACATATCAATACCACGTTTAACAGCACCAAGAATATCAGATGGTGTACCTACACCCATTAAATAATGAGGTTTATGATCGGGCAAATACTCTTTAACATCATCTAAAACTTTAAACATTTCGGCTTGAGTCTCACCAACAGCAAGTCCTCCTAAGGCATAGCCATCAAAATCTATTTTAATTAATTCATTCAATGATTTAATTCTTAAATCCTTAAATAATCCTCCTTGAACAATACCAAATAATGCCTTGTGTGGATTTATGCCAAATGACTTTTTTGATCTTTCAGCCCAATATAATGAAAGATCCATAGACTTTTTTATTAAATCATAATCTTTAGTTTTTTTTGGACACTCATCCATGATCATAACAATATCTGAATTTAAAGCTAATTGAATTCTTATACTTTCTTCAGGGCTTAAATAAAATTTTTTGCCATCTACATGTGAATTAAAGATGGCTCCTTTTTCACTATCAATTTTATTTAGTTTTGAAAGGGACATCACTTGAAAACCACCAGAGTCTGTTAAAATTGGTAAATCACAGTTCATAAATTCATGTAACCCACCTGCAGATTGAATTCGATCAACACCAGGTCTTATCATTAGGTGATATGTGTTAGATAAAATTATTTGAGAACCAGTTTTTTTTATATCATCAATTGTGCATGCTTTTACTGTTGCTTGTGTGCCAACAGGCATAAAAGCTGGAGTATTTATATTTCCACGATGTGTTTCTATGATACCTGATCTAGCAAATTTATCTTTTTTTAAAACTTTAAAGGCAAAATTTTTTAATGCCATTCAATAAATTATTGTGATTTAAAGCTTATAATCTTATCAGGATCTGACGCTGGTTCACCTCTTTTAATCATATCTACAAATTCCATACCTTCTACAACTTTTCCAAATACACTATATTGTCTATCTAAAAATGGAGCAGGTTTAAAACAAATAAAAAATTGACTGTTAGCACTATTAGGATCTGAAGTTCTGGCCATCGATAAAGTTCCTCGATCATGAGGCAAGCTACTAAATTCTTGTTTTAAGTCAGGTAAATCTGAATTACCAGTACCAGCCCTTCTTATATCAAAATTACTATTAGAAGAATTTCCAAACTGAACATCGCCGGTTTGAGCCATAAAGCCATCAATTACTCTATGGAAAACAACGTTATCGTATTTTCCATCATTTGCTAATTCTTTAATTCTTCTTACATGATTTGGTGCCACATCTTCAAATAACTCTATTTTTACATCCCCATCTTTTAATTTTAAAATCATTATATTCTCCTCAGCTATTGATTGATTAGTAATAAAAAAAAATAAAATAAATATGTTAATTAAAATTCTATTCATATTTTTCTTTTAAAGATTTAATAGTACTTTTGGTAGTAAATTTTTTAATATCACCATTTAATTTAACAATCTCTTTGACAAATCTAGACGAGATAATCTGATTTTCAACGTCTGACATTAAAAAAATAGTTTCTATATTCTGATTTAATTTTCTGTTCATTCCGGCTAATTGGAATTCGTACTCAAAATCAGATACAGCTCTTAATCCCCTAAGAATAATATTTGATTTATATCTCTTACACAAATCAGTAGTTAATGAATTAAAAGACACTACTGTGATTTTTTTTTTATTTAGTTTTAAATCTTTAAATAAAGCTTTATTGACTATTTCTATTCTCTCCTCTGAGCTAAATAAATAATTTTTACTACTAACATCTGATACACCAACAACAATCTTATCAAATAATTTCAAAGCTTTTTTAATTACATCAATGTGTCCATATGTAATTGGATCAAATGTTCCTGGATATATAGCTATTTTGCTCATTAAATTAAATCAAGTTATCATCTATTTTAATTGCAGAAACAACTTTTTCCTCACCAGATAATTTAATAATTCTAACACCTTGAGTATTTCTTCCAGCAGTTCTGATTTCTTTAACGGCAACTCTTATAACTCTACCTTTATTAGTTGATATTAAAATTTCATCACCTTCATAAACAGGGAATGAAGATGTAATGTTTCCATTTCTTGGAGAATTAACAATTCCAATAATACCTTTACCTCCTCGATTTGTAACTCTGTAATCAAAATGAGAGGTTTTTTTACCAAATCCGTTTTCACTTATCGATAAAATAAATTTCTCTTTTGCATTTAATTCAGATTTTTCATCTTTAGATTTTTTTCCATTCTTCTTAATTTTGTCACTATCAATAACAGATAAGGAAACTATTTGATCATTTGGTGCCAATTCAATTCCCTTTATACCTTTTGAAGATCTTCCTTTAAAAACTCTTAATTTTTTTGCCTCAAATCTTATACACTTACCAAATTTTGTACTTAAAATTACATCTTGATCGTCTTTACAAATTTTAACTCCTACTATCTTATCGTTATTATCTAATTTCATAGCAATTTTTCCAGATGCATTAATCGACGAAAAATCATCTAAACTATTTTTTCTAACTTTTCCTAAAGCTGTAGCAAAAATTATTTGATACTTTTTTGAATCTGTTTCATCCTCAGGCATTGGCATAATAGAGCTAATTGATTGATGGTTCTTTAAAGGTAAAATATTAAACAAAGATTTTCCTTTTGATGATGATGATCCCTCTGGTATTTTCCAAGCTTTTACCTTGTAAACTAAACCCTCTGTTGAAAAAAATAAAACAGAAGTATGAGTATTTACAGATAATGTTTGTATAACAGAGTCTTGATCTCTTGTTGTAATTCCAGATTTACCTTTACCGCCTCTTTTTTGCTTTTTAACACCATCTAAAGAACCTCTTTTAATATAGCCTTGAAGAGTAACAGTAATGATTACGGATTGTTTTTGGATTGTTTCCTCAATATCGTAATTTAAAACTGCATCAATAATTTTTGTTCTTCTTGGTATAGCAAATTTTTCTTTGATATTTTTAAGTTCATCACTAATAACTTTTAACAACTCTTTTTTTGAAGATATAATTTTTTTAAATCTAGCAATTAATTCAGCTAGTTTTTTAATTTCAACTTCAATCTCATTTATCCCTAATGCTGTTAATTTTTGTAGTCTTAACTCTAAAATAGCCAGAACTTGCGGCTCAGATAATAAATATAAATTTTTACCTTTTTTGCCTTCAACTAATGATATTAATTTTTGTGATATATTAATTTTCCACTTAGTTTTTAATATAGATCCTTTTGCATCATCCGGTGTTTTTGAAGATCTAATTATTTTGATAATTTTATCTAAGTTTTCAACAGAGACTGATAAACCAATTAAAATGTGAGCGCGCTCTTCTGCTTTTTGTAAATCAAATTTAGTTTTTTTAATTACAACATCTTCTCTAAAAGACAAAAAATTTGATAAAAAATCTTTAAGTGTACAAGTCTTAGGTTTGCCCTCAACAATAGCTAAAGTATTAAATCCAAAAGAGCTCTCAATTTGAGTGTTTTTATAAAGTTGTCTTTTAATTGTTTCTGGCTCAACACCATTTCTTAGATCAATTGCAACTCTTATTCCTTCTCTATTAGACTCGTCCCTTATATCTTTAATCCCCTCAATTTTTTTTTCTCTAACAAGCTGTGCTATCTTTTCGTTTAAAACTGATTTGTTAACCTGATAGGGAATAGAAGTAATTACTAATCTTTCTCTTCCATTTTTTTGTTGTTCTATTGATACCTCACCTCTAATTTTAAAAGATCCTCTTCCGTTATTATAACCCTGTTTAATAATATCTTTTCCTATGATTACACCACCTGTTGGAAAGTCTGGACCAGGTATATGTTTCATTAATTCTTTAATTTTAATGTCTTTGTCACCTATAAGAGCTAAAGTTCCATCTATTATTTCACCTAAATTATGTGGTGGAATACTTGTAGCCATACCTACCGCAATACCACCAGCACCATTCACTAACAAATTTGGAAATTGCGCAGGTAGAACACTTGGCTCTTTTTCTGTTTCATCATAATTGCTCTTAAAAGAAATGGTATTCTTCTCAATGTCATCAATTAAAAATTGTGAAACTTTTGATAAACGTGTTTCGGTATATCTCATAGCTGCAGCTGGATCGCCATCGATCGAACCAAAGTTTCCTTGACCCTGAACCAAAGGTAAGCTCATTGAAAAATCTTGTACCATTCTAACTAAAGCATCATAAACAGATTGATCTCCATGGGGATGATATTTACCAATAACATCTCCAACTATTCTTGCAGATTTTCTAAATTGTTTTGACCAATCATAACCACCTTTATACATTGCATATAAAATTCTACGATGAACAGGTTTAAGTCCATCTCTAATATCTGGTAGAGCACGACTTACAATCACGCTCATCGCATAAGAAAGATATGATGAGCTCATCTCATCATGCATTGAGATTAGTTTAATATTATTATCTTTTGTCTCTTCAGATTTTTGCATAGAAACTAAAAGGGAATTTCATCATCCATATCATTAGATATTTGAGAGGTGTCCTCAATATTATTTTGCGGATTAGGATCATTTTGAATGCCACCCCCATTACCACCACCTAACATTGTTAATGATGAATTATATCCTTGAATAACAACCTCAGTAGAATATTTGTCCTGGCCAGATTGTTCATCTTTCCATTTTCTTGTAGTTATTTGACCCTCAACATAAATTTGAGCACCTTTCTTAAGATACTGTTGAACAACATTTACAAGACCTTCATTAAATACAACTATACGGTGCCATTCAGTTTTTTCTTTTTTTTCTCCAGTATTTTTGTCTTTCCAAGATTGACTTGTTGCAAGGCTTAATCTCGCTACACTTTTGCCATTTACCATTTGTTTAATTTCTGGATCTGCGCCCAAACGACCAATTAATAACACTTTATTTAAACTTCCAGCCATAATATTTTTATATTTGTTTATTTAATTAATTAGTTTTATACCACAATTCTTCTGAATATTAATTTTATTAATTCAAAGCAACAAAAATTATGATGAAAAAGATAGTTATTAAGGGTGCTAAAGAACATAATTTAAAGAATATTTCTGTTGAGATTCCTAAAGATAAATTTGTTGTAATTACAGGTCTCTCTGGTTCAGGAAAATCATCTTTAGCATTCGATACTATATATGCCGAAGGACAACGAAGATACGTTGAAAGTTTATCCGCGTATGCAAGACAGTTTTTGGATAAAATGAAAAAACCAAATGTTGATCTTATCGAAGGATTAAGTCCAGCGATTGCGATTGAACAAAAAAATACTTCAAAGAACCCAAGATCTACTGTTGCAACAGTTACAGAAATTTATGATTATATGAGGGTGCTCTATGCAAGAGCAGGTATTCCATATTCACCATTTACTGGCAAACCAATTACCTCACAGACTATTACTCAAATAGTAGATTTAATTAAAAAACTACCAAAAAAATCAACTATTTACATATATGCACCTGTAGTAAGAGGTCGTAAAGGTGAATATAGGAAAGATATTTTAAGTTATAAACGAAGAGGATTTAGAAAAATCAAGATCGATAACGTTTTATATGATATTGAAAAATCTCCCAATTTAGACAAAAAACTTAAACATGATATTTCAGTTTTGGTTGATAGAATTGTTTTAAATTCAAAGCTAGGAAATAGACTAGCTGAAAGTATTGAAACGTCTGTTAATCTTGCAAATGGATTAGTTTTTGTCGAATATGAAGATGAAACATTGCCTCAAAAACATAGAAAAGTAGAAAAATTAATTTATTCAACAAAATTTGCCTGTCCTGAAAGTGGATTTACAATTGAAGAAATAGAACCAAGATTATTCTCATTTAATAGTCCTTATGGAGCCTGTGAAGAGTGTGAAGGTATTGGTATGAAATTAAATGTGGATCCAAATCTTGTAGTACCAGATGAAAGAAAAAGTCTTGCTGATGGTGCAATAGAGCCTTGGTCAAAATCTACCACTTTATATTATGCTCAAACACTATCATCACTAGCTAAACATTATGGTTTTTCTTTAGATGAAAAATGGAAAAAACTCCCAAAAAAAATAAAAGATATAGTACTTTATGGATCGGATGAAGATGAAATTAAGTTTAATTATGATGACGGTTACGAAAAATACTCTTATAAAAAAACTTTTGAAGGTGTAATCAACAACCTTGAAAGAAGATTTTTAGAGTCTGATAGTGAATGGAAAAGAGAGGCTATAGCAGAATATCAATCTGATACTGCCTGTGAAGCATGTAATGGAGATCGTTTAAAGGAAGAGGCCTTATGTGTAAAAATTAACAGTCTTAATATTAGTGAAGTAACAAAGAAATCAATATTTGATGCAGCTGAATGGTTTAAAGATTTAGTAAATCATATAGACAAAAGACAATTTAAAATTGCAGAACATGTATTAAAGGAAATAAATGAAAGATTAAATTTTTTGTTAAATGTTGGGTTGGATTATTTAACTCTATCTAGAGAGTCTGGAACGTTATCTGGTGGTGAGGCTCAAAGAATAAGATTAGCCTCTCAAATAGGTTCTGGTTTAACTGGTGTTCTTTACGTTTTAGATGAACCATCAATTGGTTTACATCAAAAAGATAATGTTAAACTTATCAATGCACTTAAAAGATTAAGAGATTTGGGTAACACAGTAATAGTTGTAGAGCATGATACTGAAACTATGGAGAATGCAGATCATATAATTGACTTAGGACCAGAGGCAGGAACTAATGGTGGCCAAATATCCTCACAAGGTACCTATGACGAGATTAAAAAAGATAAGAATAGTATCACTGGACAATATCTTGCAAATAAAAAGAAAATAGATATTCCCAATACGAGACGATTAGCTAAAAATGGAAGGTTTGTTGAAATCAATGGTGCAACTGGGAATAATTTAAACAATGTTAATCTTAAGATTCCAACAGGAACTTTCACTTGCGTAACTGGTGTATCCGGTAGTGGAAAATCTACACTAATATTACAAACACTATTCCATGCTTTAAATTTAACACTTAACAATAAAGCTAAAAAAGCTCCAAAAGCTTTTAAAGGCTATAAGGGTGTTGAATTAATTGATAAAATTATTGATATAGATCAATCACCTATAGGAAGAACACCTAGATCAAATCCTGCAACCTATACAGGTGCTTTTGGTCCAATCAGAGATTGGTTTACAAGTTTACCTGAGTCTAAAACAAGAGGCTATAAGCCTGGTAGATTTTCATTTAATGTTAAAGGTGGAAGATGTGAAGCTTGTGAAGGTGATGGTGTAATCACCTATGAAATGCACTTTTTACCAGATGTTTATATTCAGTGTGATGAGTGTAAGGGTACAAGATATAACAGAGAAACATTAGAAATAAAATTTAAGGATAAAAGTATTGCAGATGTTTTAGATATGTCCGTTGACGAAGGTTGTGAATATTTTGAGAATATATCAAATATTAAAACAAAACTGTTAACTTTAAAAAAAGTTGGTTTAGGTTATATAAAAATTGGTCAGCAAGCAACAACACTGTCAGGTGGTGAGGCTCAAAGAATTAAACTTGCTAAAGAGTTGTCTAAAAGATCCACAGGTAGAACCATGTATATATTAGATGAACCCACAACTGGTTTGCATCAACACGATATTAAAAAGCTTTTAGAAATACTTCATACTTTTGTAAAACTTGGTAACACAGTTGTTGTAATTGAGCATAATTTGGATGTTATAAAAACTGCTGATTATATTGTTGATATGGGTCCTGAGGGTGGCGTAAAGGGTGGTAAAATTATCGCAGAGGGTAAACCCGAGGAAGTGTCGAAAATTAAAGAGAGTTACACTGGTCAATTTTTAAAGCCTTTACTAAATTAAATATTTAAACTTAAAAATTACCTAAATTTAGTGTATAAAATTATGAATCATGAGTAATTTATTATCTTCATTACCAAAAACAATACATGCTTCTCTTGCAATAGCTATAATTTTGTTTGTAGGAATGTTTTTTCACAATGAAGGCATTGCCTTTGATACGTTGTTTTGGAGTTGGTTATTTAGATTTATACATGTAGTTGTCGCAATAATGTGGATTGGATTACTTTGGTATTTTAATTTTGTTCAAATCCCAAACATGGCTAAAATTCCAGATGAACAAAAGCCAGCAATTGGAAAAGTAATTGCTCCAGCAGCCTTATTTTATTTTAGATGGGCTGCAGCCTTTACTGTTTTATCTGGATTAATTCTAGCTTGGTTAAATGGTTATCTGCATGATGCAATGACTTTTAGTATTGGTTCCGGAATTCCAAAACATACTGCAATAGGAATTGGAATGTGGTTAGGTCTTATAATGGCATTTAATGTTTGGTTTGTAATATGGCCAAATCAAAAAAGAGCATTAGGTATTGTTGAATCTGATCCTGAAACAAAAGCAAAATCTGCTAAAACAGCAATGTTGTTCTCTAGAACAAATACTCTTCTTTCTCTACCAATGTTACTAACAATGGTAGCTGCTCAGAATATTTATTAATTTATTTGCTATCGTCTTCTCTTAAGACAGTTTTTTGAGAAACCCTTAATCTTACCAACACTGTATTGGCTATATAAATTGATGAATAAGTTCCAAAAACAACTCCTAAAATCATAGCTAGCGAAAATCCTTTTAAGATTTCACCACCAAAAAAATATATTGCAAGTAATGCAAGTAAAGTTGTTACTGAGGTAATAATTGTTCTAGATAAAGTTTCATTAATTGAAATATTTGTTAGTTCAAAGATTTTTATATCTGAATATTTTCTTAAATTTTCTCTCACACGATCAAATATTACAACAGTGTCATTCATTGAATAACCTACAATGGTCAAAACTGCAGCAATAATTGATAAATTGATCTCTAAACTGAATAGTGAAAATACACCAAGCGTAACAATAACATCATGAAATAGAGCTAAAATAGCTCCAAGACTAAACTGCCATTCAAACCTAATCCAAATATAAATAAGCATTATTGCAAGTGATAAAGAAATTGCTATTACACCAGATTTTAATAATTCAGCACTAACTTTTGGTCCTACATTTTCAACTCTTCTAAAATCATAATTATTACCAAATGACTTATCAAGATTTACTTTAATCTCTTCAATTATATTTTTCTTATTATCTTTATTTTCAAATTTAATTAAAAAATCATTATCAGATCCAAATTTTTTAACTGAGACATCACCTAGGTTCATTTGGCTAAATTTATCACGAAGTGAGCTTACATTTATTTTTGTATCGTTAGATCTTAATTCGATTAACGTTCCACCTTTAAAATCAATACCAAAATTAAGACCCTTAAATATAAGTAACAGTAACGAAATAATAATTAAGGCACCAGATAAGACATTAAAATGATTATAATATTTGTTAAATGCAATCATTAGATCAACTTTCCACTATTTTTGTTTTTAGTTACATAAAGACTAGTGAATAATCTGGCGATAAAATAGACTGAAAATAGTGTTGTAAATATTCCAACACCTAAAGTTACTGCAAAACCCTTAACTGGTCCTGATCCCATAAAAAACAGAATTACTGCAGCTAATAAAGTTGTAATATTGGCATCAATTATTGCAGTTCTAGATTTAGTATAACCACCATCAAATGCTAAAATATTATTTGTTTCGTCTTTAAGCTCTTCTTTAATTCTTTCAAAAATCAAAACATTTGCATCAACAGCCATACCAACAGTCAAAATTATTCCTGCAATACCTGGTAGAGTTAAGGTTGCTTCAAATAGAGTAAGAATACCTAAAAGAATAAATAAATTTATTATTAGAGTAATGTTTGTTATTAAACCAAAAAATCTGTACTTAACAAACATAAAGATAATTACTAGTAAAAAACCAATTGATAATGCAATCATACCAGCATTGATTGAGTCTTGACCAAGGTCAGGACCAACAGTTCTTTCTTCAATAATTTCTAAAGGAGCTGGTAATGCACCTGATCTTAACAACAAAGCTAGATCAGTTGCTGATTGAAAAGTAAATCCTCCACTAATTTGGCCAGCACCACTTGCTATAGTATCTCTTATTACTGGAGCACTTATTATTTTTCCATCTAAGACTATCGCTAATTGTTTTCCTATACCTGTTGAGGTTGCTTTACCAAATCTTTTGGCTCCTACTCTGTCTAAAGTAAAAGAAACAATTGTTTGATTATTTTGCGTATCCATCTTGGGCTGTGCATCGAGTAGGTTTTCACCACTAATTATAATTCTCTTACTGACTACTGCTTCTTGAGTCCCGTCCTCAAATTCTAATTTTTCAACACCAAATCTGTCGTCCTCATTTTGCGTTACAAATCTAAATGTAAGATTAGCAGTTTTACCTAAAAGAGATTTAACTCTCATAGGATCATCTAAACCAGGAAGCTCTACCAAAATCCGATTGTTACCTCTTTTGAGAATATTAGGTTCATTGGTACCTACTTCATCAACTCTTCTTCTTACAATTTCAATAGCTTGATCCTGAGAAGAGGTTTTTAGATTTATAAGACCTTGTGGTGAAAAATTAATCTTTAAGTTGAGGCCAGTGTCTTCAATTTCTAATTGATGTGATTTAAATCTTGGATAATAAGGATTAATTTCACTATTTTCATCTTCAAAAATTTCAATGACTTGTTGTTTGTTCTCGTCTGAAACATTAAAAAAAATATTTTGTTTATCTATTTTTATATTATTTATTCTAATATCTTTGTCTTTAAAGAAATTTCTAATTGTAGTTGTTAAGTTTTGTAATTTTTGTTCTATTACGGGCTCGTTGTCAATTTCAAGTAATAAGTAAGATCCACCCTGAAGGTCTAGGCCCAAATTAATTTTTTTATCAAAAAAAGTGTCATCAAACTTAAACAAATTTGATGAAGCGATTAAAACAAATAATAAAGAAAAAATAGTTATAAAAACAATTCTTAACTTAGAAAAATAAAGCACTTATCTAAAATTATTTATTTTTTGACTTCTTGAGTATTTTGAAGACTTTGAATACCAGTAGCTTTTACAACTTCAACTTTAATATTTTCAGCTATTTCTACTTCTACCTTGTCATTATCTATAAGTCTCTCAACCGTACCAGTGATACCACCTGAAGTAATAACTTTGTCCCCTCTTTTAAGGTTTTCAACCATGGCTTTATGCTCTTTTACTTTTTTTTGTTGAGGTCTAATTAAGAAAAAATAAAAAATAACAAATATTAAAATTAACGGTATAAATTGTCCTATTCCTGAACCTTCCATAATTCTCCTTTTAAATATGGTGAATATTTATACTATCTGTATCTCTAAAACAACTTTATTTCTGAGAAATTAATTCTAAATTATTCATATATTCTCTAAGAACTTTAGGAACAACGATCGAACCATCTTTTTGCTGATAATTTTCTAATACTGCTATTAAAGTTCTACCAACTGCAAGCCCACTTCCATTTAAAGTTCCAACAAAGACTGTTTCTTTATTTTTGTTTTTATATCTAGTTTTCATTCTTTGAGACTGAAATGTTGAACAAGATGAGCATGATGAAATTTCACGAAACTTGTTTTCTGATGGCAGCCAAACTTCAATGTCATAAGTTTTCTCAGCACTGAAACCCATATCTCCAGAACATAAAATAACTTTTCTGTAAGGTAGTTCCAATTTATCAAGAATGTCAGTTGCACAATTTGTCATTCTTTCTAACTCTTCTAAACAATTTTCTTTTTCAACAATGCTTACTAGTTCAACTTTATAAAATTGATGTTGTCTAATCATACCTTTTGTATCTTTACCATAACTTCCTGCTTCTTTTCTAAAGCAAGGTGTTGATGCTACAAATCGCATTGGAAGGTGATTTTGATCAACTATTTTATCTTTCACAATATTTGTTAAAATTACTTCAGCTGTAGGAATTAAAAATTTTCTATCTGAACCTTCATCGAATTTAATTTCAAACTGATCATTCTCAAATTTAGGTAACTGGCCAGTGCCATACATTGTATTATCTGAAGCAATTAAAGGAGGTGATATTTCTTGATATCCATTTTTATTTATATGAGTATCCAACATAAAGTTAGATAAGGCTCGTTCTAGCAATGCTAAATGGTTTTTTACAAAAACAAATCTAGATCCTGTTGTTTTAGTTGCTAAGTCAAAGTCTAACATTCCAAGGTTTTCACCTAGCTCATAGTGAGACTTAGGTTTAAAATCAAATTTTGGTATATTTCCTGATTTTAATATCTCTACGTTATCATTTTCATCTTTACCACTAGGGACATCGGCGTGAGGAATATTGGGTATATTAGAAAGTAAACTATCTAACTCTTTTTTTATATTTTTTTGTAAATCAGTTAATTTATCTAATTCTAATGTGAGCTCTTTAGATTTTTTGAATAAAGTTTCATCTTTTGATTTTGAAATAACTTTTTTTTCTTTTTCAATAGCTTCTTTTTTTTGAATTAAATCTCGATTTTCTTCATCCAAATTTTGTAATTTTTTAAAATCAATTTTAATAGATCTTTTTTCTAGAGCTTTTTCAAAACTAGGGAAATCTTTTCTAATTTCCTTTAAATTATGCATCAGTTTTTTCTAAATTTTTGTTTTCTATAAATTTTACTGAAAATATTGATAATTCATATAAAATTAACAATGGTATGGCTAATCCTATTTGTGTAATTGGATCTGGAGGAGTTAACAAAGCTGCAGCAGCAAAAATTATAACCACAACATACTTTCTTCTATCTTTTAAAAATTGGCTATCTACAACACCAATTCTTGCAAGAAGACTTAACACAACAGGTAATTGAAAACTAATTCCAAAAGCAAAAATTAATTTCATCACTAAAGACAAATATTCATTTACCTTTGCTTCTAGTTGTATTGGTAAGCTTGTTGATAAACCAGTACTCTCAAATGATAAAAAGAACTTAATTGCTAACGGCATAATCAAATAGTAAACCAACATACCGCCTAGAAAAAAAAGTATAGGGGTAAGTATTAAGTAAGGTAAAATTGCAATTTTTTCATGTTTATATAAACCTGGCGCAATAAACTTCCATATTTGCATTAATATAAACGGGCAAGTTACAAAAAATGCTGTAAAAAAAGATACCTTCAAATAAGTTAAAAAAGTCTCTTGAAGTGCTGTAAAGATTAATCTTCTATCTGAACCATCATCTTTTACAGCTTGTGCAAATGGGTCTACTAAAAAACCATAAATATATTCAGCAAAAAAATAGCAAAAAATAAAAAATATAAATAAAAAAATAAAACTATGTATAAGTCTTTTTCTTAATTCAGTTAAATGACTAACAAAGCCATTGTCTTTTTCCTCATTATTCATCTTTTTTTGTTTCTTTTTTTACTTCGTTATTAATTTTTTCATCATCAATTTCTAAATTAGAAACTTCGTTTTGAATATTACTGACATATCTTTTTGCCGTACCAATCCATGAACCTGCTTTTTTTAACATAACTGGAAAATCTTTAGGACCAAGTACAACAATAGCGATAGCAACAACTATCAATATCTCAAACCAACCAATAGTAGGCATGTGAGTTATTCTTTATTGTTGGAGTCTTTATTTTCGTCGGAAATATTTTTTGGCTCTGTATCGTCAGTTACATCTGACGCCATACCTTTTTTGAAGCTTTTAATACCTTTGGCAACATCTCCCATCAAACTAGAGATTTTACCTCGTCCAAATAATAAGACTACCAATATTACAACAACTGCTATTTGCCAAATTCCTATGCTCATAGAAACTTATAACCTTTTTATGATAAATTTAAAAGTTACTTTTTTGTTACTCTTTCTCTTCACTATCAAGAGTACTATTCAGCATCTCATCAATATTAGAATAAATATCTTCTTTTTTTTCTTCCTGCTTTTCTTTATAAAACTTACCTGTACCAAAAATAGTGCTATCAACACTAGAGCTATCAATCATACCTGCTGCACCTAATTCATCTATATTTGGAAGATCTGATAGTTTTTGGATATTAAAATGACTTAAAAAATCATCTGTAGTTACATATTGAATAGGTCTTCCAGGCATATCTTTTCTTCCACCGGGTTTAACCCAATTAAGCTCCATTAAAATATCAAGTGTATTTGTTCCAAAAGCCACACCTCTTATCTCCTCAATTTCAGCCCTTGTTACAGGTTGGTGATAAACAATTATAGCTAAAGTTTCGACAGCAGCTCTGGATAATTTTTTTTCAACAGTTTTCTCTTGAGACATAAGGTTTGCTAATTTTGGAGATGTTCTAAAAGACCACTTGTTCTTAATGCATACTAAATTTATTCCTCGATTTGAGTACTCTTGTTCTAATTTTTCTAGTGATTTTGAAATATTTAATTTTTTTGAAAGTTTGCTTTCAATAGTATCAACATCAAGTGGTTCAGCAGCAGCGAAAATTACACCCTCTATTTCTTTCTCAATTTCAGTTAATTTTGAGGGAAACTTGACTACATTATCTTTATTTATTTTTTGTTTTTTAATCACTTAATTCCTTTACATATATATCATCAAATAGTTTTTCCTGTTTAATTGAAAGATTTCCCTCTTTAGCAAGCTCAAGAGACCCAGCAAAAATTCCTGCTTTACCAGTTCTTTTATATCTTGAACCAGATTTAAAATTTGCAGGTATTAATTCATCAAGTTTTTTCCACTCAGTTAGTTTTCCAAAAAAATCTTTAATAGTTTTAATTCCATCTTCTGTAGTAAATACTGGTAATTTTGGAATGTTCATCCTTTGAAAATCTTTAGTCATAATAATAGTTGAATAGGTTTTTAAAAGTTCAAATAAACTTAAATTATATTCAGTGCTATAAATGGATCTGATATTTCCCTTCATCCCTCTTGTTCTTATTTCACGACCTAATCTTTTTCTTTTAAGCATTTGTTCAGAAAGTAAACGAATAAGTTCTAATTTTTTTAGTTGTAACTTTAATTTTTCTGCCACTTCTTGAACTTTAAATTCTTCCTCCGGGGTTCCTGGTAGTAATAACTTAGATTTCAAATAAGCAAGCCATGTAGCCATTAGTAAATACTCAGAAGCTATTTCTAAATTTAAGTCTTTTTCTTTAGTTATATATTCATGAAATTGATCAGCTAGCTTTGTTATTGATATTTCTTCGAGATCAACTTTTTGAGCTTTCGCTAAATCTAAAAGAACATCTAATGGACCGTTGTAATTATTTATATCAACGTTAAACAAAGCAGAATCAGACTCGGGCATGATGCGATATTAACTTAAATTCTTATAAAATAGTGATGTTTTTTTGATAATAAAATTATTTACTAGGGGTGAATTTTCAGCAACAACCTTCATTTCATTGAAATTACCATTACAATGTAAGGCTAGGTTGCATCCAGCTTCAAAACTTTTAATTGTATTAGTGCTTAAATCATATTTTAAACTCTTCATCGACAAGTCATCAGAAATCAAAACATTTTTAAACCCTATTTTTTTACGAATAATATTTATAATTATTTTGGAATGCGTTGCAGTGTTAAGTGGGTCAATTTTTTTATAAATAATATGGGCAGTCATGGCAAATAAACTATTTTTATTTTTAAAAGGGAAGAAATCATTTTTCATAAGGTGATTAATGCTTTTATCCACAACTGGTGTAAAATTATGGCTATCAACCTTTGATAGTCCATGACCTGGGATATGCTTGATTACTGTGCCTATTGAGTTTTGGTTAAATAAATCAATACAAATGTCACCTACCTTTGAAACAATTTTCTTATTTTCTGAAAACGATCTATCACCAATAATATTACTCGCCCCTTTAATTCTAAGATCCAGTACAGGTAGTGTATTAATATTTACACCTATTTGTTTTAGAAGATATGATGATTTATCAATAAATAATTTATAGATAATATTAAATTTTCTTTTATCTTGGACATATAATTTTCCAAAATATTCACCTGTCAAATTATCAAATGTTATAATATTTTTTAACCTGTTCACTCTTCCTCCCTCTTGATCAATCAAAATAGGATAATGGGGATCTTTGAATAGCTTTCTGATGCTATTCGTTAATAGTTTGGTCTGGTTTATAGATTTAATATTTCTTGAAAATAATATTATTCCCCAAGGTTTTTGTTTTTTTAAAAATTTTACTTCACTGGTTGTTAATTTCAGTGATTTAATACCAGTAATAAAGGCTTTTCTGTTACTTATCATTATCTAAAAGTTTCCAAAAATTAAACTTTTTTTTCTTATCTTTATTTGTTTGTTTTACATATTCAATGATGTCTTGAGTGTCATTTTCTAATATTGGTAAGTTTTCTGAATATAGTTTTATCTTCTCGTCATTATTTTTATAAGAACGATACGAATTTTTTAAATTTTCATCAGAAAAATAGTATCTGCCAGTAAAAAAAATAAATACAGAGATAACTAATATAAAAATTAAATATTTGATTTCTTTTAACATTACATTTTGGATGGAGTATCAACGCCAACAATATCCATTCCAGATTTTATTACGTTAGAAATAACTTTTAAAAATACTAACTTGTCTAAAGGAACTTCTTTTTGTTCATTTATAAATCGTTTTTCTGTTTGTTGTTTTCCAAGATTCCAATATGAGTGAAATTCTGAGGCTAACTCATATAAATAGACAGGAATTCTATGTGGTTCAAGTTTTGCACTTGATATATCAATACATTTTGGCCATTCAGATAATTTTTTTAAAATTTTAATTTCATCATCAGAATATTCAAAATTAAAATTATTAGTTTCAATTTTTTTATTTAAATCTTTATTAATGTGCCTGAATACAGATGAAATTCGTGCATAACAATATTGTACGTAATATAACGGATTATCTTTTGACTTTTCTTTTACTGCATCAAAATCAAAATCGAGTTCTGCATCACTGCTTCTGTTCAACATAATAAATCGAGTAGCATCTTTGCCAACTTCTTCTATAAGATCATCAACAGTAATATAGTCCCCTTTTCTTTTAGACATTTTAAAAGGTTTATTGTCTTTTATAAGTTTTACTAACTGACTAATTTTACAAATTAATTTATCTTTCTCTCCTGAAAGGGCTTCGACTGATGATGAAATTCTTTTTATGTATCCAGCATGATCTGCACCCAGTATATTAATCAAGTAATCAAATTTTCTATCAACTTTGTTTTTATGATAAGCAACATCGCTTGCAAAATATGTCCATGATCCATCCGATTTTTGGAGAGCACGGTCTTTATCATCACCAAAATCTGTAGATTTAAATAATAATTGCTCACGTTCTACCCAGTTATTATTGTCCTCACCTTCTGGTGCTTTGATTTTACCTTTATAAACGAACTTATTTTTTTCTAAAAATTGAACTACATTTTCAACTTCTTTGTCTAAAACAATTTTTTTTTCACTTACAAAATTGTCGTGATTTATACCAAGACTATTAAGATTGTTTTTAATTAACAGTAATGCTTGTTCTATTGATAGTTCAGTTAATTTCTCACTAATTTCATCATAATTATCAAAATTCAAATTCGAGTTAGAATATATATTTTTTGCAAAATCTTTTAAATAATCACCAGGATACAAATCAGCATTATCAGATGGAAATTTTTCTTTATGAGTTATTTCACGTATTCGAAAATATACTGATTTAGTAAAATTAATGATTTGATTACCATAGTCATTTACATAGTATTCTTTAGTAACTTCATGTTTGTTGAAGGTTAATATATTTGAAATTACATCACCAAGTATTGCGCCACGACAATGACCAACGTGTAATGGACCTGTTGGATTTGCAGACACAAATTCCACAAGATAATTATTCTTTTTTTCTTTTAGATTTACTCCAAAAGTTTTAGAATTTTCACTGATTTCTTTAGTAAAATTTGTCCAGAATGTTTTCTTAAACTTGATATTAATAAAACCGGGTTTTGCAATAGTTACTGTTTCAATTAATTTATCTTTGTCTTTTATTATAGGTGCAAGTTGTTCTGCTAGTTCAATAGGTGGTTTGTTATTAATTTTAGATAAAACCATCGCAACGTTAGTTGAGATGTCGCAATTAAATTTTGGTGGAGGTATTTCAGCATTTATTCCATTAAAATTATTAAGGACAATTATTTTATTATCTTTTTGAAGTTCACTAATTATCGATTTGATTTTTTCTAGATAAATTTCAAAAATATTCATTTATTTGCATTATAAAGGTTGATGGCATAACGATCAGTCATACCAGAAATAAAGTCTGAGATAGCTCTATATTTATCTTTAGTCAATTGTTCTTTTGTAAGAAACTTTCTGGGCGAAGATTGAATTATTTTAAATAATTTTTTTATAATCTTTTTACCTCTTTGATTTTTTCTTAAAACAGATTTATTATCATACATGTTAGATCTTAAAAATGATTTAATTTCTTTTTCTGAACTTTGAATATTTTTAGAGAAACAAACTATTAATTCTTTTGATTTTGCAATGTCTTTAAGAGATTTTATTTTTAATCTCTTTAAATTTTTTTGTGTATTAGTGATTAGGTCTTTTATCATTAGATCAATTGAGTCTCTTACTATTTGATTAATTGCTATTTTATAATTTTTTTTTATTAATCTTTTTTTTATAATTTACATAAATATTTTTAAGAAAGTTAATCTCACATAGCTCTTCTAATTTAAAAAGATTTGCTTTAATTCCATCTTGAATATCATGATTATTGTAAGCTATATCGTCTGAAATAGCTGAAATTTGTGCCTCTAATGAGGGAAAAGTATTAAATTTAATTTTATTTTTAAAAACTTTTGATCCAATAAGTTTATTTATTGTGGTCAATTCATTAACTGGTCCATTATGTTTTAAAAGGCCCTCTAAGGTTTCAATTGTGAGATTCAAACCTTTAAATTTTAAATATTTGTTCTCTAAAAACATAACAATTCTTAAAGTTTGTAGGTTGTGATCAAAACCACCATGATTATCCATACATTCATGCAATGCATCCTCTCCAGCATGTCCAAACGGTGTATGGCCTAAGTCATGAGCAAGGCTTAAAGTTTCCGCCAAATCCTCATTTAGGTCCAAATATTTTGAGATCGATCTTGCTATTTGGGCAACTTCAATTGAATGAGTTATTCTGGTTCTAAAATGATCACCTTCAGTATTTACAAAAACTTGTGTCTTATGCTTTAGTCTTCTAAACGACGCACTATGGATAATTCTGTCTCTGTCTCTTTGAAAAGGTGATCGATACTTAGAGCTAGCTTCTTTATTAAGTCGACCTTTACTTTTAAATACGCCCAACAAAGTGTCTTTTTTCATCCTTTAATTTAAATAATTAAGTATTATATTAGTAATATCAGTGTTCAGTCATGATTAAAGAAATTAAATTTACGGATAAAGCGTTAAAACAAATAGAAAATTTATTGTCAAAAAAAGACGAAGGTTCTTTTTTTAGAATCGCTATTAAAGGTGGTGGTTGTTCTGGTTTTCAATATGAATTTACTTTTGACAAATCAAAGCAAGCTGACGATTTTAATTATCAAAATATTTTAATTGATAAGGCATCTGCTGACTTATTAAAGGGATCTGAAGTTGATTATGTATCTGAATTAATTGGTGAATCGTTTAAAATTTCCAACCCTCAAACAAAATCTTCTTGTGGGTGTGGAGTTTCATTCTCTCTTTAATGCTCATTTCATCGTGGAATGTTAATTCTGTTAGAGCAAGAATAGAAAATATCAAAAGCTATCTTCTAAAATATAAACCAGATATTTTAATGATGCAGGAGATAAAAACCGAAGATATAAATTTCCCTTATGATGACTTTTCATCAATGGATTATGAAAGTCATGTGTTTGGTCAAAAAAGCTATAACGGTGTAGCAATTATTTCAAAAAAAAAATTAATTAATATTAAAACAGATTTAATTAAGGACAAATTAAAACAATCAAGAATAATTTCTGCTGAAGTTGAATATAAGAAAAAAACTATTCAATTAATAAATATTTATACTCCAAATGGAAATCCTGTAGATACAGAAAAGTATGATTATAAAAAAAATTGGATGGATCAATTAATTAAACAATTAAAATCATTATCAAAGAAAAATTCTAATATAATACTTGCTGGAGATTTTAATGTTATTCCTGCTGCAGAGGATGTCTATAATGTAAAAAGTTTTGAAGATGACGCTTTGTATCGACTTGAAATTAGAAAAAAATTTAGAGAAATGTTAAATCTTGGATTTAGTGATGTTTATCGACATTTTAATGAAGACAAAGAAGGCTATACCTTTTGGGATTATATGAGAGGTGCGTGGCAAAAAAATAATGGCATGAGAATTGATCACTTTTTAGTATCAAGCTCAATAATTGATAATATTAAAGGTATTAATATAAATAAAGATCCTCGTGGAAGAGAAAAACCTTCGGATCACACTCCAATTGAGATTAACTTAGCTTAAAGATTTAATTTTATTAACCAATTCCTCGTTAATATTTCTTGGTCCTTTATCTAATCTGTTTTTATGTCGTCTTTCACCTGGAAGTCTTACTTGACCCATAGACTTCATTTTATCAAAAAATTCATCTGCATGTTTTTGCCAATCTGTTCCAGATGTTTTATCTGGACTAATTGCTAAAATAAATTCACCCCCACTCGGAGGACCACCATCATTGTTATCTTTAGCAGCTGTTTCAAAACTAAAATTATCACCAACTAAAGCACCAGCTAATAATTCTACCATCATAGCAATTGCTGAACCTTTATAGCCACCGAAAGGAAGCAACACACCACCATCAGCAATTTGTCCTGGATCAGTAGTTTCTTTACCATCTTTTGTAAGTCCTGTTCCTAATGGAACTTTATGCCCTTCTCTTTTAGCAACTTGAACTTCTCCCATAGCCATTGAAGCAGTTGCCATATCATAAACTACTGGTGTCTTTCCAGGTCTAGGCCATGCAAATGAAATTGGATTTGTTCCAAAAAGAGGTTTAATTGCACCCGCAGGTGCTACAGCAGGCTTATAAGAAGTACATGCAAAAGCAACTAAACCATCTTCAGCTAATTTTTCGGTTTCTGGCCACATAGCAGCCATATGATGAGAATTATTTATTGCTAAGACAGCAACACCATTTTCTTTAGCAGCTTTACTTAATTCTGGTAAACTTTTATTTAATACCACTGGAGCTAAACAATTATTTCCTGCAACTTTAATTACAGATGGTGATATTTTTTTAATTTCAGGTTCTCCTTTACCATTTATTTTTCCACTTTTTAATCCTGAAACATAAGCTGGTAATCTAAATAAACCATGAGAAAGTGAACCATCTCTTTCTGCATTTGTAATTAATTCAGAAAGGATTGATGCGGTATCTTCATTACATCCATTTGCTAAGAGAGTTTTTTTTGCTAAATTATTAATTTCGTCTAGGGTTAATGAAACAGAGCTCATTATTTTGATTTACATTTCTTACATAAACCAAAAAATTCTAAATTGTATTTACTGTATTTCATCCCTGCTTCATCAGCAAAGTTTGATAAATATTTTGATAGTTTAGTATTACTTATTTCAGAAACTTTTTCACAACTTTCACATATTGAAAATGCTGTAGCTTTAGAAATTTGGCAACTAGAATTCTGACATGCAATGAATGCGTTTCTACTTTCAATTTTGTGGATTTTACCTATTTCAACCAATTTATCTAATGCTCTATAAACTTGTAGAGGTGCATTGATACCTTTTTTCTGTACATTAAAAAGAATTGAATATGCTTTTAACGGCTCAGGAGATTTATCAATCAAATCAAAAATAATTTTTTGGTTTTTTGAGAGATTGTGTTGTTTTTCCATTTTTAAATTTCCACTTAGTTTTTTAATTTAATCGATTGTTTAATTTTAAACAAAGATAATATGAACAATATCAACGCCGCTGCAATAATTGAGGGTCCAGAAGATGTATTAAATTCTAATGAAGAATAAAGTCCTAAGATAACTGATAATAAGCCCCCAATTATAGAAAATAGAACCATTTTCTGAGGACTATCAGAGATATTTCTAGCCATTGCAGCAGGGATAATTAACATTCCTGTAATCAATAATAACCCAACCATTTTGATAGAAATAGCAATTACCGCTGCCATTAATATTGTAAAAATAGCTTTTGCTCTATCGGGGTTTAATCCCTCTGCCTCAGCTAATTCATAATTAACAGTTGATGCAAGTAAAGGTTTCCAAATCAATTTAAGTACTATTAAAATTAATGCTCCGCCTGTCCAGATTACAAGTAAGTCATCGGTGGTTACTGCTAATATATCGCCAAATAATAAACCCATAATATCAAATCTTATAAATGTTAAGAAACCAATAACTACTAATCCAACTGCTAATGATGAATGTGCTAAAAGACCTAACAATGCATCACCAGGAAGATTAGTTTTTTTCTGAAGCTGAATTAATATTAATGCAATAATTGATGAAATTAAAAATACTGAAATAGCGATATTTAAATCAAATGTATAAGCCATTGTAACTCCAAGAAGAGCTGAGTGGGCAAGAGTATCTCCAAAATAAGACAATCTTCTCCACACAACAAAACATCCAAGTGGACCAGTTACAAAAGCAATTCCAATACCTGCAACAAGTGCTCTTATAAAAAAATCATCAAACATTTAATTTTTCTTTATTTCCCCTTCATCAGAATGAACATGATCATGCTTATGCTCGTATGTTGTTAAAATTTGAGAAGCTTTTTCACCAAACAAAGCTTTATATTCATTATTTTTCGCTACATCCAATGGTGAGCCTGAACAGCAAACATGACCATTTAAGCAAACTACATGGTCCGTTGCAGTCATCACCATATGCAGATCATGAGAAATTAATAATATTCCACAATTTAAAGTATCAGATATTTTTTTAATTAATTCATACAAAGCAATCTCACCTGTATAATCAACTCCCTGTACTGGTTCATCTAAGACTAATAATTCTGGTTTTTTAGAAATTGCTCTTGCAATTAAAACTCTTTGAAATTCTCCACCAGATAAACTGCCTAAATTTTTATTTTTAAGATGAATTACTCCTGTTAATGATAATGCTTCATCAATAGCACTATCTTCTATAGTTTCTGTTAAAAGCATAAAATCATAAACTCTAATAGGTAAAGTCCAATCAATTGAAATCTTTTGAGGTACATAACCAACTTTAATTGTATATTTTTCAACAGTCCCCTCAATATTTTTATAAATTCCTAAAGCAATTTTAGCAGTGGTACTTTTACCAGAACCATTTGGGCCAATCAGGGTTACAATTTTACCCTTTTCAACCGTAAGAGAAACACCTTCCACTAGCCATTTTTCGCTTTGGCGAAAACCAGCATTATTTAATTTAACTAAAATATTTTTATTAGAATTCATTTAACCCTTGACTTGTAAATGTTATATTATTACATAGTGTTATATTATAACAACCAATTAATATTGTATTTATGAAAAATTTGAAAAAACTCCCAATAATCATAACAATTTTATCTTTATTTACTTTTTTTATACCAGCCAAAGCTGATATTAAAGTAGTTGCCTCAATTAAACCAATACATTCGTTAGCTAGTTACCTTATGAACGGAGTGGCTAAACCTGATTTAATTGTAGATGGATATGCATCTCCACATGGCTTTGCAATGAAGCCATCTCATGCAAAGATGTTACAAAATGCTGATTTAATTTTTTGGGTCGGTGAAGATTTAGAAAGTTTCCTTGAAAAACCATTAGGATCGATTGCTAAGAAAGCTGAAAAAATTGAATTAATGCAAGTTAAGGGGCTTCAAATTTTAAAGTTTAGAGAAAGAAATATATTTGATGATCACGATGATCATGGACATGATGATCATGCTAAAAAAGACGATCATGATGATCACGACCACGATTCACATGCTAAAAAGGAAGATCATGACGATCACGATGATCATGGTAAAAAAGAAGATCACGATGACCACGACCACGACTCTCATGCTAAAAAAGATGGCCATGATGATCACGACGAACATGAAGGACATGACGATCATGAAGGACATGCACATGGTGAATTTGATCCACACATTTGGTTAGATCCAATTAATGCAAAGGTAATTTTATTTGAAATGTCTAAGCACTTAATTGAAAATGATCCTAAAAATGAGAAAATTTATAGAGACAATTTAAGTAAAGGTTACAAAGAAATTGATAAACTTACTAAAGATGTTTCATCTGAATTAAGTAATAGTGTTGCTTCAATTGTTTTTCATGATGCTTATCAATACTTTGAAAAGAGATTTAGTGTAAATATATTAGGTGCTTTTACAGTTAATACAGATGTAATGCCTGGAGCTGAGCAATTAGCTGAGATCAGAGAAGTAATCGAACATGATAAAGTTGCATGTGTATTTTCAGAACCTCAGTTTAATCCTGATATAATTAAAGCTGTAGCAAAAGATATGAACATAAAAACTGGCGTAGTTGATCCATTAGGAGCTACTTTGAACCCAGGTAAAGACTTATATTTTGATCTTATAAGAAATATGTCTGCTTCTTTTAAAGGCTGCTAATTTAAAGGATAAAAAATTAAGAATTTAGTTTCCTCTATAATTGTAATAAATTCGTAACAAAAATTACATATAGAGGAGACTATGTTTATTAAAAAATATCTAAAATGGATTAGTACAGCTCTTGTTTTAACAGGAATATTGTTAACTAATTTAAATATCTACCCTATCAATATTTACTTCCACGGTTTAGGAGTTGTGGGTTGGACTATCGCAGGATTTATATCAAAAGATAAAGCTATTTTAACCAACTTTGGATTACAAATACCATTGTTTGTAATTGGAATTTATAAGATTATTTTCTAATGAAAAATATCTTATTCGTTTGTACAGGTAATTCAGCTAGAAGTATAATAGCTGAAAGTATCATTAACAACGAATATTCAAATAAATTTAAAGCTTATAGTGCTGGAAGTAATCCTACAGGTAAAATTAATGAAGACGTAAAAAGATTTCTAGAAAAAAATAAAAATTATGATCTTTTTGAATATAGGTCTAAAAATTTTGAAGACTTCTTAAGTAATAATATTAAAATAGATTACGTTGTAACTGTTTGTAATAATGCAAATAATGAAGTGTGCCCTATTTGGCCTGATAAAAATCAAATAATTCACTGGGATATAGAAGATCCTGTGTCAAAACTATTAAATTCTAATGAAAATGAAAAAAATATATTAATAAATAACACCTTTAATCAAATTAATAAAAATATTATTGACTGGATTGCTAATGAAAAATAATAACAAAATATTTATCGGTGAGTTTATTGGTAGTTGTTTTTTAGTAATGATTATTGTGGGTTCTGGAATTATGGCTGAAAACCTAACCAATGATAATGCTTTAAGACTTACGGCAAATACAATTGCAACTGGTGCTGGTTTATTTGTTTTAATAACAACATTTGCTAATATTTCAGGAGCTCTCTTTAATCCTTTTGTTAGTTTAGCGATGTATTTAACTAAAAAGATTAAAGGAAAACTTTTAATTATATACATTCCAGCACAAATATTTGGATGCTTATTGGGTGTAATGTTAGCTAATGTATTTTTTGAGCACAGTATAATTGAACTATCTACAAAAAGTAGAGATGGCTTTCACATATTTCTAGCAGAAATTGTAGCCACTTTTGGTCTAATATTTATTATTTTTGCAACTTTAAAAGACGGTAAAACAACAGTTGCTGCTTGTGTTGCAACTTATATTACAGCTGGTTATTGGTTTACATCATCAACATCTTTTGCAAATCCAGCTGTTGCCATAGCTAGAACTTTTACTGAATCGTTTACTGGTATAAATTATCTTAATACACCTACTTATATAATTGCTGAGTTAATTGGTACTTTGATTGCTATTTATTTAATTAAGAAATTAATTAAATAAAAAAAGTATTATGAGATAGACATCAGTATTAAATAATATAAATATTAACGAATCTACACTCTGATTCTCCAATAAACTAATATAAACATAGAAAAATTTCTATATCACATTAAACACTTCTTAAGTCATGAATCGATTGAACCGAAAACAATAATATAAAGGAGAAAAATAATGGAAATGACTTTAATTTATACGGTTATAGGGTTTGCCCTTGCCGGTTATAGCGTAATCGCTAACGACTCAATCCAAACACTTGGTACTTTTATAGCCTCAAAGAAAAAATGGTTTAAATGGTATGTACTAGCTGGATCAGCATCAGCTGTTATGATTTTAGCGCTTGGATGGGGATGGTATGCGTATGATGGTGATATTTCTTACGGAAGATTAACTAGAATACCTTATCAAGAAATTCAATGGTATCATGCAGTAGCACCTGGGATACTATTATTATTAACAAGGATTGGGATACCAGTATCAACAACTTTTTTAGTTCTTTCAGCATTTGCCTCGACTGTTGTGCTTGAAAAAATGTTAATGAAAAGTGTGGTTGGTTATGGATTAGCAGCAATGGTTGCTTATATAGCCTGGATAGCTGTATCTAAATTTATTAATGAAAAATTTGATGAAGTAGATGACAAATGGATAGGTTTTTGGAGAAATGCAGTATGGGTTTCTTCAGGTTGGTTATGGTGGGTTTGGTTGTCTCACGATGTAGCTAATATCGCGGTATATCTGCCTAGACAATTAGACTTAACGTTGCTTTTAATTGTTATGGGTTATTTTACTGCATTACTATTTTACATTTTCTACATTCAAGGTGGACCAATTCAAAAAGTTGTTCTTGAAAAAACAGGAACAAGATATGCAAGATCAGCTACAATTATTAATGTAATTTATGCTGGTGTTTTATTCTACTTTAAAGAACTTAACGATTTACCGATGTCTACTACATGGGTATTTGTTGGGTTATTGTGTGGTAGAGAACTTGCAATATCTACAATGAATAAAGACTATAAATTTAAGTATGTCTTTCCATTAATTGGTAAAGACTTTCTTAAAATGATCTTTGGATTAAGTGTTTCAGTAGGTATCGTTTTAGCAATCCACTACATTATAATTCCAAATAATTGGTTTTAAATAAATCTTAATGGTCGTGTTAAATTATTTAACACGGCCATATACATCCTGATATCGTACAATATCGCTTTCCTTCAAAATTGAGCCAACTTGAGCTTCGACAATTTTAACAGGTTTTTTTCCTGGATTTTGAACTCTGTGGATTGCCTCTAACGGAATGAATATATGTTCACCAGGTTTTTTAATTATAATATCTTTATTAAGAGTTATTTTAGCATTGCCTTGGGTCACTAACCAATGTTCTGCTCGATGATGGTGTTTTTGTAAACTTAGAATGCCTTTTGATTTTACATATAGCTCTTTAATTAAAAACTCTTTTCCTTCAAATAAATTGGTGTATCTACCCCATGGACGGTAATATACGTTTTTTTTCTTAATATATTTATTTTTATTTTTGTCATACATCTTCAGAATTTCTTTCCAACTACCAAGATCTGACCAAGGAATATCTAATTTGATTGCGTTAATTTGTTTAGTTTTTTCTAGTATTGCATAATCAAATGATTTAGCAGTCGTTTTTATAAACGAAGCTTTATTTAAGTAATAAGTATTTGCCTTATATTTTGCTTTGTTTACTGCATTTAAACAATTTCTATAAGTTTTGGGCTGGTATTTTTTGAAGTTGTTAATAATGGAATCTTTTCGAAGATAAAACATACCAGAATTCCAATAACCTTTATTCTTTATGATTTGTTTTGCTTTAGTTTCTTTTGGTTTTTCAATAAATCTTGTTACTTTATTAATATTTCCTTTAATTTTTTTGGATAAAAAATAACCATAATGACTAGTTGGAGATTTAGGTTTAATTCCAAAAACAAATATATTTTCTTCATTAAGATTTGATTTATTTTTGTTTATTGCCTTATTAAAAATACTCATCTTTTCAATTAAATGATCTGCTGTAAAAAACATTAAAGGTTGATTGTCAGGTATATCTTTAATTAAAGCTGTACTTAATATAGCTGGTGCAGTGTTTCTTTTGGCTGGTTCTACAACAATTTTATATTTTTTAATCTTATTTTTTTTAAGATGTTTTTTTACCTCTTTTAAATATTTATTATTAGTGCTGATAATTGGTGCATCAAATATAGATGCTTTTGTTCTTTCTAATGTTTTTCCAAGTAATGTCCAATTACCAAAATCAATAAACTGTTTTGCTTGATGATTTTTAGAATTTGGCCAAAGTCGAGTTCCAGCACCTCCACATAAAATGACTGGACGAATTTTCATTAAATCTCTGAATAATCCTTAACTTCTTTTTTCTTACCTGGGTGTGTTGGTGCGCCTAAAAACGCTGGACCAACAGTTTGTGCATATTTCCATAAAGTACCAGATCCAAAATCGGATTTTCTAGCTTTCCATTTTCTTTTTCTTGAAGCTAATTCTTTTTTAGAAAGTCTGACATTGATAGTTCCTTTTTTGGCATCGATATCAATGATATCTCCATTACGTAAAAGACCTATAGGACCTCCTAGGGCAGCCTCAGGGCCCACATGACCGACACAAAAGCCTCTGGTAGCTCCAGAGAACCTTCCATCAGTTATAAGAGCTACTTTCTCCCCTTTACCTTGTCCGTAGATTGCACCTGTTGTAGACAACATTTCTCTCATACCAGGACCTCCTACTGGTCCTTCGTATCTAATTATAATTACATCACCATCATTATACTTTTTGCTTTGAACTGCTTTCATTGCACTTTCTTCATTGTCAAAACATCTTGCTTTTCCAGTAAATTGTAATTTTGCTAATCCAGCAACTTTTACTATTGCTCCATCTGGAGCTAAGTTACCTTTTAAACCAACTACACCTCCTGTGGGTGATAATGGATCGTTATAAGATCTCATTACTTTTTGTTTAGGATTAAATTTAATATTTTTTAAATTTTCTTTCATTGTTTTTCCAGTAACAGTCATGCAATCACCATGAATGTAGCCACCTTCATATAAAGTTTTTAATAACATTGGGACACCACCTGCTAACCACATATCTTTTGCAACATATTTTCCACCTGGTTTTAAATCAGCAAGATAAGGAGTTCTTTTAAAAATTTTAGCAACGTCCATTAAGTCAAATTTTATTCCTGCTTCATTTGCAATTGCCGGTAAATGTAATCCAGCATTAGTAGAGCCACCTGTTGCAGCAACTATTGTTGCAGCATTTTCTAAAGCTTTTCTTGTTACAATATCTCTTGGCTTAATTTGTTTTTTTAAAAGTTGCATAACCATTTTGCCACTTTCTTTTGCATACTTATCTCTTTCTTCATATGGAGCTGGAGTTCCTGCTGAATATGGTAACGCTAATCCAATAGCCTCAGATACACAGGCCATAGTATTTGCAGTAAATTGACCTCCACAAGCACCTGCACTAGGACAAGCAACTAACTCTAATTTTCTAAGTTCTGCAGATGACATTTTACCTGATGAATGTTTTCCAACCGCTTCAAATACATCAACCACCGTTACATCTTTACCTTTATATCTTCCTGGAAGAATTGAACCTCCATAAATAAAAACACTTGGAACATTTAATCTAACCATCGACATCATTAAGCCTGGTAAAGATTTATCACATCCTGCAATACCAACTAATGCATCATAACAATGTCCTCTGACTGTTAACTCAGCTGAGTCTGCAATAACCTCTCTAGAAATTAAAGAGGATTTCATTCCTTCATGACCCATCGCAATTCCATCAGTAACAGTAATGGTACAAAATTCTCTTGGAGTTCCACCATTTGATCTGACGCCTTTTTTAACAGATTGAGCCTGTCTCATTAAAGCAATGTTACATGGAGCGGCCTCATTCCATGTAGAAACCACGCCAACAAAGGGTTTAGCAACATCTTTCTCGGTTTCTCCCATTGCATAATAAAATGATCTGTGTGGAGCTCTATCTGCTCCTAATGATGTATGTCTACTTGGAAGTTTCTTTTTGTTAAATTTTGCCATTATATACCCTTTATTGTTATTGATATCTTATCAACATCGTTCTTTAAATTATTATAATTATTTTTTTCTTGTTCAACAATCTCTTTTGGTGCCCTATCTACAAAACTTTTATTTTCTAGTCTTTTAGATATCTTATGCATCTCTTGTTCTAATCGTTCTTGTTTGCTAGTTAAATTTTCTTTTATTAACTTTAAATCAACATCCTTATCAAAATAGATCTTAAATAAATCACCTGAAACAACCATTGTCGCAGCTGGTTTATCTAAAT
>CABXVD010000009.1 GCA_902515625.1 uncultured Pelagibacteraceae bacterium
TGCCTGTCAAACTTCTTGTTATCTGAAAAAGTTTTGTTTTAGCAATATTGTAATATTTTTTAATACTCATATTAATCATTTAAAATATTAAAACCAAAAAAAAATTATACATAACAGATATTAGGTTGAAGTTATACATTACAGATCAAGATATGTCAGGTGACCATTTATTAGAAATTCACAATAAAGTATTTCCCAACAGAACTAAAAACCCCAATTACAAAGTCGTCACAAAGAAATCATAGTTTAACTATGTACCCTACTATGTACCTTTCCAAAAACCTATATTTTTTGATATAAACTCATTAGGGTCGGACAACAGAACGCCCCTTCCTATTTTAAAACCCTTCCTATTTTAAAATAAGTAAGAGTTCTCATTTTTTAAATTTTAAAGTAAAAATTGATTTAAGGATATAATATAAATAGCATTTAGATATGCTTAATTTACGTATACAATTTTACCTTCAGATGGTGTTCCTTTAGAGTTTAATACAAATAATAAATAAGTACCATTTTGTAAATTATTTGGATTGTCATCTAATTTTATTTTAATTTTATTGTCTGAAATTTTTGTAAAATTAATATTTGTAAATTTACTTTCAGATCCTTGTGCATGTGTAGTTGAACCTGTGGATATTAAGCTTACTTTTGATATTTCACCAAGCACTTCAATGTCAATATTTTCTCCTCTTTTTATATTTTTTTCTAAATTTCTTATTTCAGGTCTTTTTGCCAATACAATTTTATTATTAATATCTTTTGAAAATAGATAAGGTGGATAAAAAATTTCAGCATTCCAAACATCGCCACCTGCTGTTAAAATTCTTCCATCTGGTAATAATAAACTTGTAGCATGATAATTTCTTCTAAAATATGACCTACTCATTTCTTGGGTTATTTGTGTTTTAGGATTGTAGACTTCAGGAGTAAATACACTGAATTCAAGATCATTGTAAGAGTGACCACCGTTAAGAAAAATATTTCCATCAGGCATAATAGTTGCGTTTCCGTCACTTCTTGCAAAATTCATAGATTTTAGTTCTTTAATTTGGGGCTTGAAAGAATTCGAAAAATCAATCAAAAATACTTTATTTGAAGGTGAATATTCCTCGCCTACTTGTTTCCCACCAAAAACGAGTACTTTATCTTTCTCTATCATAACAACAGAATTAGTAGCACCAACTGCACTGCCAATAGTTAATAATTTTAGTTTCTCTTTTTGGTGATCATGAAAATTTGGGTTAGAATGTTCTAAAACTTTCGATATTCCACTCTTAACAAGAGGTATCTCTCCTGTTTTAGAAACTCTATAATTGTTACTTACATCCATTACCCAAGTTTTGTTGTATGAGATACCAACAATATTTCCGTCTGATGATAAAAATGTTCTAGGATAATTCCATTCATCAGCGTTTTTACCACCAAACAAATCATAGCTATCTGCTTGTTCCAATACTTGCCATCCTTGATCAATATCTTTCAAATCAATCATTTCTGGAGTGGTACTTAGCTTTCCACTTACAATATCTTTCCCCCCAAAAATAAACATCTTTCTATCTCCAGTAATAACTACCGAGGCATACCACCTTTTAAAATTTAAATTTTTTGAAAGAGAAAATTTTTTCTTTAAAACATCATAAAGCATAGTTTGATTTTGAGTATCGGGTAAATTTGTATCCCTGTTTTTATTTCCTCCCAAAATAAAAACTCTGTTATCATCTAGTACCCTAACCACAGAACAAAATGAGTCCATTACAACCGGTTGTTTAAATAAAATATGAGAATTTTCATTAACACCTTTTTTGGGATCCCAAATATCAATATCAATTCCAGTATTTACATCATGACCTTTCCATTGATGACCACCTCCATCTCTCTCTAGTTCTCTTCCATCAGTAATAGTAATTTTTTTATTTGATCTTATATCTTTGTCGGCTTCTTTTTTCTCTATAGCGTAGGATCCAAATGTCATTACTGTTTCATTAGGTAATAAAATTGAGTGGATTGCCGTTACATTCCAATCTATGGGAGCAGTCCACTGCCCAACAACATTACTATCATCATTAATTTTTAAATCTTTAATATCCTTAGGTGGTATTTGACGATCTGATTGTTCTAAAGGATTTACCAAAAATCTTTTTTTATTATGATGATCTAAATGAATATTAAAACCTAATTTTTCCAAAATAATATTTCGTTTTATATATAACTCTAATGATGAATTAACAAAAATAATAAAAATAGATATTAATACACCGATTAAAACAAATAATTTCAGGACGTTGATCAATTTTTTACTCATAAATTATAGGTGAAAGAAGCTCATGCAAGTGTGAATATCTGGCTCCATCTTGTTTGGAATTCTTTTAAAATTAATGTGTGTTCCTATTTCTGCATTATTCCAGTGTGCCTTTTTGTGTAAAATTCTATTTAATAGTCTTAGGTCTAAATCACAATATAAATGTTTATCGGGATCATTGCCTTTATATATCCATATATCTTCATCTTCAATTTTAATATAAACATTTGACTTCAATTCAATATCAAATTTCTTGACTCTATTAAGAAGTTTTTCTGATGCTAATTTTATTTCATCTTTTAATCTACAAATTTCAGGCATTTCATCTTTTTCGAATTCATATTTTTTATTTTTTAGAGATTGTATATACTTTTTCATTTCTTTAATGTCTAATCTCTCATATTTAACTTCTTGCTTTAAATTTTTAATATCAAAAGTTTGATTTTCTCTTAAACAGAAAATCTTAGAATCACATTTCAAGTTAGAATTAAGATAATCAGCACAATCATCCCATGTTGTTGTTCCTAGATATTCATTTTTGTAAAAGTTTTTTCCACCAATAATGTATGAACCAGCAAATGGTAACACTGATTTTGGTTTCAAAATATTAACCATTTCACACATATGATTAAGATTTTTTTCTAAAATTCTTTCACTTTCACTTTTTTTTTCTTCGATTGTTAAATCATCAAAACAAGAGGGATATGGTCCAGCAGCATTATAACTTAGCATTGCCAAATCTATATTTTTAAATTTCTTTTTTAAAAATAAACAAGTGTTTGCATCAGGTTGATTATCATTAAAGTTTATGGCGGTAACACCATGACTCTCTAATACTAGAGAACTATCGATAAGATTTCCAAGTAGAGATTCTTCATAAATATGTTTTACAAATGGTTTGTATAAAGTTAATTTAAATTCTTTAAATTCTTTTGTTTCATTATTTTTGATTTCTATAAAATTACTATAACCTTTATTAATTAAATTTTTTTTTAAAAAATTCGGTCCCTCATCTAAAATGATAAGTGGTATATTTTTTGGAAAATCAAAATTTCTATCGTCATAGTGATCTGGATGAATATGGCTGATATAAATTCCATCTATATTTTTATTTATTTGAGATAATTTTGTTTTTACTGGTGGGTAATGATACCAAGCACCTTCATATATTCCATCAACTATCCAGGGGTCACACAAAATTCTAGTTCCTCTAGAACCAATAAAAATTCCACCAGCGTTAGCAATAAACTTAAATTTCATAAATAATTCTTTATATATTATCAAAAAAAAATAACAATTATAAAAATTTTATTTTAATTACTAAAATAAACCTAATTATTTTCTTTGTTTATATTCTAAATAAAATTCTTTTTTTTGATCAAATTTGTTAAGAGAAACATGTTTGTTTTTGTTAAATTTCACTTTTACAAATGCATTTTTCAAGAAACATTTTAGAGAACGAGTATTTTTTTTTTTTACAATAGAAGTAATATTTTTCGATTTATAATTTGTTTTAAATTTATTTATAGATTTCTGTAGCAACAAGGATCCCAAGCCCTTCCCATAAAAACTTGGTAAATTTGCTATACTTACTTCAAATATATTTCTTGAAACTTCATCAAACCTTACATAGCCAAATTTTTTCTTGTTAGAAACTTTTCCAACATATATTTTTGAATTAGATTTCAGCTTTTTTTTAAACCATAAAATATGATCTTTATATGGAATTAATTTTTTTGAACTAAAAAAACCTCTTTTTATAGCAGAGTTATGAATTCTTAATAATAATTTAGCATCCAAATTTTTTGCTAAACTAACTGAAATATTGATATGTTTTATTATTTTGCTCAAAAAAATATTTTTAAATTGCAAGCATGACTAAATAAATTTACTAATTAGTAATAGAAAGATCAATGATAAAATTAGATGAATAATTTAAAAGCAATAATTTTAATAATATTTACTTTTGTAGTTCCGCTTGAGCCGCTGCAAGTCTAGCAACTGGAACTCTGTATGGAGAACAAGATACATAGTCAAGCCCAACTTTAGCACAAAAAGAAATACTTTTAGGATCACCACCATGTTCACCACAGATCCCTAATTTTATTTTTTTATTTTGACTTTTTCCCTTTGCAACTGCGATCTCAACTAAGTCTGAAACTCCTTCATCTATTGATACAAAAGGATCAATAGAAAATATTTTATTTTCTAAGTAATCACTTAAAAATTTTCCACTATCATCTCTACTTATCCCAAAAGTAGTTTGTGTTAAGTCATTTGTACCAAAACTAAAAAATTCTGCATGTTTTGCTATTTCTTTTGCTTTAATAGCTGCTCTTGGAAGCTCTATCATAGTCCCAACCATAAAATCTATTTTTAATTTATTTTCTTTTTGGACCATACTTCCAACTCTTTTAACCAAATCTTTCATTATTTTGATTTCAGACTCCGTAGAGACCAATGGAATCATAATTTCAGGAAAAGCTGATTTAATTTTATTTTTTTTAAGCTCACATAATGCTTCAAAAATTGCTCTACATTGCATCTCATATATTTCTGGAAAAGATATAGCTAAACGGCAACCTCTGTGACCTAGCATTGGGTTTTGTTCATGAAGTTCCTCGGTCCTTGTTTCTACCTCTTTTACTGAAAGATTAACAATTTTTGCTAGCTCACTAATTTCCTTATTTGTTCTTGGTAGAAATTCATGTAAAGGTGGATCCAATAATCTTATTGTAACTGGCAAACCATGCATAATCTTGAAAATTTCAGTAAAGTCTTTTTTTTGATAAGGTAATAATTTATCTAAAGCTTTAGCTCTATCCTCTTTAGTTTTAGAAAGAATCATTTCTCTTACAGATAAAATTCTCTCTTCATCAAAAAACATATGTTCCGTTCTACAAAGTCCAATCCCTTCAGCACCAAAATCTTTTGCTATTGAAGTATCTTTTGGAGTTTCTGAATTTGTTCTTATGTTTAATTTTCTATAGCTATCAGCCCAAGACATTAACTTCGAAAAATCTTCAGATATTTTTGGCTTTACAGTGGCAACACTACCTTCAATTATCCTTCCTGTTGATCCATCTATCGTTATTATTTCCCCTTCTTTAATTTCCATTGATGATGTTTTAAATGATTTATTTTCATAATTGATTTCAATTTCACTTGACCCAGAAACACAAGGCCTACCCATTCCTCTTGCTACTACAGCTGCATGACTTGTCATACCACCTCTTGCGGTCAATATGCCTTTAGCTGCATGCATTCCTTGTATATCTTCAGGAGAGGTTTCTACTCTAACCAATATTGTATCCTGCATCATTGATGTTAGTCTTTCAGCTTCCTCAGATGTGAATACAACTTTACCACTGGCAGCACCTGGTGAAGCAGGTAAACCCTTTGCGATTACATTAACTGAACTTTTTTCATCTAGAGTAGGATGGAGGAGCGTGTCAAGAGAGTGAGGATCAATTCTTAAAACAGCCTCTTTTTTTGAAATTAATTTTTCTTTAACCATATCAACTGCAATTTTAATTGCAGATTTTGCAGTTCTTTTTCCTGCACGTGTTTGGAGCATCCATAACTTTTTATTTTCAACTGTAAACTCCACATCTTGCATATCTTTGTAATGTTTTTCTAATTTTTTTAAGATCTTATATAGTTGCTCAAAAACTTTAGGCATAGACTCTTCCATTGATAGAGCTTTAACTTTAGCATTTTCTCTAGCTTTTTTAGTTATGTACTGTGGAGTTCTTGTACCAGCCACGACATCTTCTCCTTGTGCATTAATTAAATATTCTCCATAAATTTCATTTTCACCATCTGATGGATTTCTTGTGAAAACTACACCTGTTGCACATTCATCGCCCATGTTTCCAAAAACCATAGATTGCACATTAACTGCTGTACCCCACTCTGCTGGAATATGATTTAATTTTCTATATACTCTTGCTCTCTTGCTGTCCCAGGACAAAAATACTGCACTGATTGCTCCCAATAATTGTTCATGAACATCTTGTGGAAAATCTTTATTTGCTTTTTCCTTAATTGTTCTTTTAAAATCTTGAATAAGCCCATCCCAGTCGTTTTCATCCAAGTCAGTATCTAACAAAACACCTTTTGTAAGTTTAAAATTCTCTATTAATTCCTCAAAATAATACCCTTCAACTCCCATTACTACATTTCCGTACATTTGTATAAATCTTCTATAGCTATCTTTAGCAAATCGACCATTAGAAGTTTTTAACGATAGGGCCTTAACAGTTTTATCATTTAATCCTAAATTTAAAATTGTATCCATCATACCAGGCATTGAAACTCTCGCCCCAGATCTTACTGACAGTAATAGTGGATTTTTTAAATCACCAAATTTTTTTGAAACTTCTTTTTCAACAGCCTTTAATTCTTTTTTAATTGATATGATTATACTTTTATTAAGTTTTTTTTTATCTTTATAAAATAAATCACATACTTTTGTAGAAATTGTAAATCCAGGTGGAACTGGTAATCCCATCCTACCCATTTCTGAGAGATTAGCACCTTTTCCACCCAAATAATTTCTTGGGATTTTAATTTTATTGCTATCTTTAGACTTAAAATTTAAAATTAGTTTATTCATTTTTGGGAGTCTATTAAAGAAAAGTTAACATAGTTGTTGAAGGTTTTACATAAGATTTGAATAAGTTCTAGTCTATTTTTTCGAATACCTGGATCAACGTCATTAACCATTACGTTGTCAAAAAATTCGTTAATTACTTTTTTAGCATCCAATAAATTGTCTAGAGTTTGAGAATAAACTTCATCTTTATTAATTGAGGAAAAATATTTTCTTAAATCATTAATTTTTTTTAACAAATTTTTCTCAAAATCTGTCTTAAAAATACCAGGGTCAGTTGTATTTGAAAGGTCAAAATTTTGATCTTTTAACTGAACTTCCAATATATTCGAAGCTCTTTTGTAACTTGATATTATTTCGTATCCATCTGATTGAGAAATTATTTTGTTTAGATATTTTGCCTTTTCAAAAATTATAACGAATTGATCTATGTTATGTGAATTAATAGATGCTTGAATAATATCATTTCGAATATTTTCTTCCTTCATATAGAACTTTAGTCGGTCAATTAAAAATTCAGAAAGTTCTTTTTGTAGGAGTTTATTTTCAAATTTAAAGCCTTGATCTATATAAAGTGAGACTGAATAGTTGATCAAATCTTTGATTTTAATGTGATTTTTATTTTCAACAATTATTCTAATTACTCCTAGAGCTAATCTTCTAAGAGCAAATGGGTCTTTAGAACTTGTTGGCTTTTGATTAATTCCAAAAAAACCGACAAGTGTGTCTACTTTATCTGATAGTGATAGTGCTATACTAAAAGGCTTTTTGGGAACCTTGGAGCCAGAGCCTGAAGGTAAATATTGTTCACTTATTGATAGAGCCACATCCTTATCAAAACCTTGTGCTTCAGAAAAATAACCACCCATAATTCCTTGAAGCTCAGGAAACTCACCTACCATTTCAGATAATAAATCAACTTTGGAGATTGAGGCTGATAACTCTACTTTTTCCTTACTTATTAATAGTTCATCAGAAAGCACTCCTCCAAGCTTTCTCATTCTTTGAACTTTATCGAAATAACTTCCCAAGCCCCTAAAATAATTCATAGATTTTAGATTTGATACTTGTTTTACTAAGTTTTTAGATTTATCTTTCTGCCAAAAAAATTCTGCATCAGTAAGCCTTGCTTCTACCACCCTCTCGTTACCTAGCTTTATTAATCCTTTTTGATCTTTTTTATTTGAAACAACTAAAAATTCGTTAGTAATACTTCCCTTATTGTCAAAAGTAGGAAAATACTTTTGATGGTATTGCATAGTAATTATTAAAATCTCTTTAGGTATTTTCAAAAACTTTCTATCAAACTGACAAACAAGAACATTAGGCTGATCTATTAAATCAACAACTTCTTCTAATAACTTTGGATTTTGATCTATAACAATATTTTTCTTTTTTAAAAGTAAATGAAATTTTTTTTCAATAATTTTTTTTCTTTCAACTGGATCAATTATTACATGTTCTTTTTTAAAGAAATTTTTATATTCCTTAAAATTAGAAAATTTTTTTCTCTTTACCTCCAAATCTTTATCTATAAAAGTTAAATTAGATGATTTAATATGATGAAACTTAAAAATTAGTGTTTTTTTACTAAATATTGCCAAAATAGATTTTAATGGTCTGCCCCAATTTAGACTAAAATCTCCCCAACGCATCGATTTTTTCCATTGAATTTTATTTAATATTTTTGGAACAAATTCTTCTAATAACTCGTGGGTATAAAGTTTTTTTGATTTTGTTTTAAAGAAGAAAAAGTTACCTTTTTCTGTTTCTTTTTCATAAAGATTTTGTTTTATAATTTGATTTGATCGTATAAAGCCCTCTATAGCTAGATCTGGGGCTTTTGTACTTGGACCTTTTATTTCCTCAGACTTCAGAATTGTTTGCTTTTGAAGCCCTTCAAATAATATTACCAATCTATTCGGGGTTGAATAGGAAGAACTTCTTTTAAATGGAATAGATTTCTCCTCAAAGAAATCATTAAAAGATTTCAGTAAGTTTTGCCTTAAATTTTTTTGAAGACCTGCAGGTATTTCCTCGCTAAATAGTTCTAAAAAAAACTCAGACATTTTTTAATTTTGACTATCTATCCAAATCCCAGCAGCAGACTTAGTGATGTCACGAATTCTTCTAATGTAACCTGCTCTTTGTGCAACACTTATTGCTCCCCTAGCATCTAAAATGTTAAATACGTGGCTTGCTTTTAAACATTGATCATACGCAGGTAGTGAAACCTTTTTTTCAACTAATGATTTTGCTTCTGACTCATGCATATCAAACATTTTGAATAATTGTTCAACATTAGCATGCTCAAAATTATAAGCAGAAAACTCTTTTTCAGCCTGGTGAAAAACTTCCCTGTATTTTATATCCTCATCATTCCATAACAATTCGTAAACATTTTTTTGTTGTTGTGTGAACATACAGATTCTCTCTAAACCATAAGTAATTTCTACTGAAACTGGTTTGCATTCATAACCAGCCATTTGTTGAAAGTAAGTGAATTGAGTAATTTCCATTCCATCACACCAAACTTCCCACCCTAAACCAGCTGCACCTAATGTAGGACTTTCCCAGTCATCCTCAACGAATCTGATATCATGATCATTGTGATGAATTCCAATTGTAGTAAGACTATTTAGATAAAGCCTTTTTATATTTTCAGGAGAAGGTTTAATCAAAACTTGAAATTGATAATAATGTTGAAGTCTATTAGGATTTTCACCATATCTACCATCCGTTGGTCTCCTCGATGGCTGAACATAAGCAGCTTTCCATGGTTGAGTGCCCAAAGATCTAAGAGTTGTAGCAGGATGGAACGTGCCAGCTCCAACTTCCATATCATATGGTTGAAGAATAATACATCCTTGTTTGCTCCAAAATTTTTGAAGATTTAAAATAGTTTCTTGAAAGGTTTGAAATTTTGGTTTTTGTTTTTTTTTATTTTTAGAAACCATATCTTTGCCAAATTGACCTCTCATCTAAAATATTTGCAAATTGATCTATTTGATTAGAGGAAGAAAGTTTTTGACTTAACCATCCTTTAGTCTTTTCAAATTTTTTAATTATTACATCATCTCCAAATTTTTCTTTCAAAATTTCATGAGCGTTTCCTATTCCATCTACTAATCCCAATGTTTTTGATTTACTACCTGACCAAAATTCACCCGAGAAAAGTTCAACTTCAGATTTTTTTAATTTAGTACCTCTGCTTTTTTCAACAACATCAATAAAATCTTTATGTAAGTCTAACTGAATGTTTTTAAGTCTCTCTATATCTTCATTTTTTTCTTCAAGAAAAGGATCAAGAGTACTTTTATTTTTACCAGCTGTATGAACTCTTCTCTCAACACCAATTTTTTTTATTAATTCTGTAAAACCAAATGACGAATAAATAACTCCAATTGATCCTATAATAGAACTTGAGTTTGCATAAATTTCATCCCCAGCACATGCAATAAGATAGCCTCCAGAAGCAGCTACATCCTCTGCAAATACTATTACTTGTTTGTTATTTTTTTTTGCTTGCTGTCTTATAAAGCTATAAATTAGATGGGATTGAACAGGAGATCCACCTGGTGAATTTATAGTAATTGCAACACATTTGGCTTTTTTCAATGAAAAAGCTTTTTTAATTATCTCTTCTTGGCCAGCAAAATCTATCCCTTGTTTAAATTTTCCTGCATTTCCTATCACACCACTAAGCTTTAAATGAGCTACTATTTTTTTCTTTTTAAAAAAAGAGAACATAAATATTTCTTATAAAATTATTAATTGAATATAAAGACTACTTATAATTGAAGAATAAGGTGCGTCAATTGATAAGTAATAAATAAAAGTTAATTATACTAGTTTAAATTTTATATGGGATCAGTCGTTCAGCTTAAAAATCAGATAAATAATTCATATTTTCAGTTAAAGGATTCTCTTGAGGACAAGCTTATTTTAACTGAGGAAAAAATTAAAACTAAATTAATTAGTGATGTAGAACTAGTTCAAAAAATGACTGACTATCATATGAAAACTGGTGGCAAAAGGCTGAGAGCTCTTCTCACTTTAGGATCTGCAAAATTATGTGGTTATACAAAAGGTTCAAGAGATGTGAATTTAGCAGCATGTGTTGAACTAATTCATAGTGCAACTTTAATGCATGATGACGTTATAGATCAGGGTGAAGTTAGGAGAGGAAAGGAAACTTTAAATAAAGTTTGGAATAATCATTCGTCAGTTTTAGTAGGTGACTATTTACTAAGTAGATGCTTTGAGATGATGGTTGAAGACGGCAACATAGAAGTTCTGAAATTGCTATCATCTACTTCATCAAAAATAGCTCAAGGAGAAGTTTTACAGCTTCAACATAAAGGTGAAGTCGATATGTTGGAGGAGACTTATCTAAAAATAATTTCTGCAAAAACTGCTGAATTGTTTGCAGCAGCTACAAAAGTTGGTGCAATTTTATCTGATAGTAATAAAAAAGAAAAAGATGCGCTTGAATTTTATGGCAGAAATCTTGGACTTACTTTCCAAATTGCTGATGATACACTTGATTACAACGCTGAACTTAAATTATTTGGAAAGAAAATAGGACAAGATTTTTCTGAAGGAAAAATTACACTTCCAATAATTTTACTTTATCAAAAGCTAGAGATCGAAGAAAAAAATAATTTAATTAATATGTTCAGTAAAAATACTAGAGATAAAGATGATTTAGACAAAATAATTGCTTTAATTAATAAGCACAAAATTATAAATGAGTGTTACCAGAAAGCTCAGCATTATATTAATCTTGCTTCAAATTCGTTGAGTGTTTTTGAAGATACTAAAGAAAAAAAAATTTTAAAAAATTTAACAACATTTAGTTTATCTAGAAGTTTTTAAGGACTCAAAAGAGATCTGATCCATTCTCCTTTAGAATTTTTCGTATATTTTAATCTTTCATGAATTCTATTATCTCCATCAAGCCAAAATTCAATACTTGAGGGAGATAAGTTCCATCCTGACCAATAATTTGGTCGTGGAACCTTATTCTTATCTGCATATTTTTTTTTGTATTCTTTGATAGAATTATCTAACTGTTCTCTATCTTGAAGTTCTTTACTCTGTTTAGATGCCCATGCTCCAATTCTACTTTCATAACTTCTTGAATTATAGTAATTATCTGCAACCTCATTAGGCACCAATGAAACTGTGCCATTAACTCTAATTTGTCTTAGTAAACTCTTCCAATGAAAACACATTGCTACATTTGGATTTTGTTTTAATTCATGTCCTTTTTGACTATCTAAATTTGTATAAAATACAAATCCATTTTGATTGAAGTCTTTTAATAAGACCATTCTTACAGAAGGGACATTATTTTTATTTGATGTTGCTAACGCTACTGCGTTAGGGTCATTTGGCTCAGTTTTTTTTGCCTCTTCCATCCAAGTATCGAATAAATGTATTGGATCATCTAAATCCATAAAACAACTATTAAGCCCAAGTGAGTTTTTTTGATTCATAATTTAAACAAAATAATCTATATAATATAAATAATGTCATTTAATACATTTGGAAAGCTATTTCGTTTCTCTACTTGGGGTGAATCTCATGGTCCTGCTATTGGCTGTATCGTTGATGGATGCCCACCAAATATTAATTTAAGTGAAAAAGATATACAAAAAGAACTGGATAAGAGAAAACCAGGACAATCAAAATTTACAACACAAAGAAAAGAGGACGATAAAGTTCAAATATTATCTGGAATTTTTGAAGGCAGAACTACTGGTACACCAATATCCTTAATTATTTATAATAAAGATATGAGATCTAAGGATTATGGAAAAATTAAGGATAAATTTAGACCTGGACACGCTGACTTTACTTACTTCAAAAAATATGGAATTAGAGACCACAGAGGTGGTGGAAGATCATCTGCTAGAGAAACTGCATCAAGAGTTGCAGCTGGTGCAATAGCAAAGTTGGTCTTACAAAAAAAATTAAGTAAAAAATTCAAAGTTGTTGGTGCAGTTACTCAACTAGGTATATTGGGATGCGATACAAACAAATGGGATGACAAAATAATTTCAAAAAATCCATTTTTTTGTCCCGACAAAACAATGATTAAACTTTGGGAAAAATATTTGTTAGGAGTAAGAAAATCTGGATCATCATGTGGTGCAGTGATTGAAATAAGAGCAAGAGGAATTCCGGTAGGATTGGGTGCACCTATTTACTCAAAACTAGACTCTGATATAGCATCTAGTTTCATGAGTATTAATGCTGTTAAAGGAGTTAATATTGGTGCAGGAATGAACTCTGCACAACTAAGTGGAGAACAAAACTCAGATGAAATTTCACAAAAAGGTAAAAAATTAAAATTTAATTCAAATAATGCTGGTGGAATATTGGGTGGTATTTCAACTGGACAAGAAATTATTGCTTCATTTGCTGTAAAACCAACTTCTTCAATCTTAACAACAAGAAATACTGTCGATAAATTTGGAAAAAATACAACAATATCTGTTACAGGAAGGCATGATCCATGTGTTGGAATAAGAGCTGTACCTGTTGGTGAGGCAATGATGAATTGTGTTTTATTAGATCACTATCTAATGAACAAAGCTCAGTGTCAGTAGAATAATTTAATTTTTTACAACTTTGATAGAATTTTTATTAAATAAAATATCTAAAATTTTCTTTGAAATTTGAGAAGCATTTAATCCAGCAATTTCATACATTTTATTAGGGGTATCTTGTTCAATAAACTTATCAGGTAAATTCATTGATCTAAATTTTAGACCTTTGTCAAATATCCCTTTCTCAGCGAGTAAGTTTTTTACATGCGAACCGAAACCTCCAATTGAACCCTCTTCAATAGAGATTAAAATTTCATGCTCTCTAGCACATTTAATAATCAATTCCTCGTCTAGGGGTTTGGCAAACCTTGCATCAATAATAGTAGTTGAAACTCCTTTTTGTTTTAAATGTTCTGCCGCTAGTTTGCATTCTTCAAGTCTTGTGCCTAAGCTTAAAAGGCATACTTGACTACCATTTTGAATTATTCTTCCTTTTCCAATTTCAATTTTTTCCTCTATTGATGGAAGTTCAACTCCAACACCTACGCCTCTTGGATATCTAATTGCACTTGGTCTGTCATCAATATCTACTGAAGTATTTATCATTTTCACCAGTTCAGCTTCATCACTTGCAGCCATTACAATAAAGTTTGGTAAGGTTGATAAATAAGTAATATCAAATGAACCAGCATGTGTTGATCCGTCAGCCCCGACTAATCCAGCCCTATCAATTGCAAATCTTACTGGTAAGCTTTGTATAGCCACATCATGAACAACTTGATCATAAGCTCTTTGTAAAAATGTTGAGTAAATTGCAGCATAGGGCTTGTATCCCTCTGTTGCCATCCCAGCGGCAAATGTTATGGCATGTTGCTCAGCAATACCAACATCAAACATTCTTTTTGGGAACTCTTTGCCAAAGATATCCATTCCTGTTCCACCAGGCATAGCAGCTGTTATTCCAACAATTTTACTATCTTTTTTTGCATGCTTTACAAGAGTATTAGCAAATACTTTTGTGTATGAAGGTAAATTAGAACCACTTTTATTTTGTTCGCCAGTATTAACATTAAATTTTGAAACTCCGTGATAATGATCTTTAGCTTTTTCTGCGTAACTATATCCTTTACCTTTTTGTGTTTTAACATGAATCATAATTGGACCCTCATGATTTGAATCTCTAGCATTTTTTAAAATTGGAATTAAAGTTGATAAGTCATGCCCATCAATCGGTCCTACATAATAAAAACCTAATGAATTAAACATAGTACCGCCAGTGAAGGCAGATCTTAAAAAATCTTCTGCTTTTCCTGCTTTTGCACTAAACCTCTTTGAAAATGCAGAAGTAATTAATTTAATAGTTTCTCTAAAACTAAAATATATTTTTCCAGTCAATAATTTTGCAAGATATGTTCTCATTGCTCCAACTGGTTTTGCGATTGACATATCGTTGTCGTTTAAAATAACAATCATTTTTGTTTTTGAAGCACCTGCATTATTCATTGCCTCATAAGCCATACCAGCACTCATCGCACCATCTCCTATTACTGCAATTACGTTTGAAGATTTATTTTCCAATTTATTTGCCTCAGCTATACCTAGTGCAGAAGAAATTGATGTTGAACTATGAGCAGCACCGAAAGGATCGTATTCACTTTCAGTTCTTTTTGTAAAACCTGATAACCCATTACCTTGTCTTAATGTTCTAATTTTATCTTTTCTTCCTGTTAAAATTTTGTGTGGATAGGATTGATGACCTACATCCCAAATTAATTTATCATTTGGTGTGTCAAATACATAATGAAGTGCCACCGTTAGTTCTACAACACCTAAACCTGCACCTAAATGACCACCTGTTTGAGATACAGCATCTATCATTTCATTTCTAACTTCAATAGCAACTTTTGGTAAATCCTTTTCAGAAATTTTTCTTAAATCAGATGGGAAATTTATATCTTTTAAAAATGCGCTTTTGTGTATCATCTATCTCTGTTTAAAATATATTCCAAAGTCTGTTTTATTTTTTTTGAATTAGAACCGTTTTTTTGCAATTTATTATTAATATTTATAATTAATTTATTACAATATTTAACTGCATTATCGTAACCAAGTAAACCAATAAGTGTTGCTTTACCTTTTTTTTTATCTTTTCCTATTTTTTTACCAGCTATTTTTGAATTTCCTTTATGGTCAATTAGATCGTCAGAAATTTGAAATAATAAACCTATATCTGATCCAATATTTTCAAAAAACCTAATCTCTATATTTTTTTTATTTTTTATTATCGCTGGAGCCAAACAACAAAAACTAAATAACATTCCTGTTTTTTTTATTTCCATTTCAATAACCTGATTCCTTGACACTTTTTTTTTTTCATAATTCAAATCTAAGTATTGCCCACCAGCTATACCAAGATGGCCTGAGCATTCAGATAATTTATTTATTAAATTAACTTTAGTTTTTTCAGATAAATCTAAATTTTTGTTTGATAAAATTTCGAACGCCATTGTCAGCAGTGAATTACCAGCTAGCACCGCTGTAGACTCTCCATATTTTATGTGAGTAGATGCTTTTCCCCGCCTAATTTTATCGTTATCCATACAAGGTAAATCGTCATGAATAAGGGAATAAGCGTGTATGCATTCTACTGCTGCGCCAACTTGTATTAAAATTTTGTAATTAATTGAAAATAAAGAACCAAAGTCTATTAGTATTTTTGATCTAATTTTTTTTCCACCAGGAAATAAACCGTATTTCATTACATTGATAAGATGAGAACTTTTCTGATTATTAATAAATTTTTTTAAAAAATAATTTGTATCTTTTGCAATTTTATTAATTTCATTTTTCATTTTTTTTTACAATTTCCCTGACTTTATTGTTTGTTGTTTCACTTATAGATTTAAGTTTTTTTTGAAATTTTTTTTCAATAAGATTATTTAATTTTAATAACTCTTGATAACTATCAATAGAGTTATTTAAATTTTTTTCATTCTCTAATGACTCAATTATGCTATTTGCTTTTTCAGTGAGCTCCTCCAAGGAGCTTTGTTGATAATCAAGTGGTAAATTTTTTTCTTTCATATATTAATAATTATTACATGAAATCTAATCAATCAAATATCAAAAAAGCAAAAAAGTACTTAGACAGCAACGAATGTGTAGCTGTACCAACAGAAACAGTTTACGGATTAGCTGGGAATGCTTATTCTGATTCATCAGTAAAAAAAATATTCAGATTAAAAAAAAGACCTACTAACAACCCTTTAATTGTTCACTACTATAATCTTAAAGCTCTCGAAGAGGATTGTATAATTAATGAAGATTTTAAAAAACTGTATAATAAATTTTCACCTGGTCCAATTACATATGTTTTAAAATTAAAGAGAAAATCTAAAATATCGAAATTTGTGACAAATAATAAAAATACTGTTGCTATTAGATTTCCAAAACATCCACTTCTAAGACGATTACTAAAAGTTTTAAATTATCCCTTAGCTGCACCAAGTGCAAATATTTCATCAAAACTTAGCTCTGTCCAGCCCTCAGATGTAAAAGAGGAATTTGGAAAAAAATTAAAATATATACTGAAAGGAGGGAGGTGTTCAATTGGGGTAGAGTCTACAATTATTAACCTTACAAATAATGTATCAATATTAAGGTTAGGAGGTTTAAACGTTTCAAAAATCAGAAAAATAATAAAAAAACAAATAAGAATTAAGAATAAATCTAAAAACAAGATTTCACCAGGATTGTTTTCGCTTCATTATTCTCCTGGAATACCAATAAGGATAAATGTTAAAAAACCAAATAAAGGTGAAGCATTTTTATTAATAAAGAAAAGAAAAGTAAATTCTAAAAATTATTTCTTTCTTAGTAAAAATAATAATCTGATAAAAGCTGCAAAAAATTTGTATCCTCTAATAAGGAAGATTAAAAATAAAGGGTACAAAAAAATTGCTGTTGAAAAAATTCCTAATATTGGGATAGGACAAACAATTAATGATCGACTAGAGAGGGCATCAAAATATTAAATGATAAATTCAATCGAGGTAATAAACCTCTCTAAAAAATATAAATCAAAGAATGCTGTCAGTAATATAAATTTTAAAATTGGTGAAAATGAAATTGTTGGCCTATTAGGTCCTAATGGATGTGGAAAGACAACTACTATTGGAATGATATTAGGGTTATTAAAACCTTCTAGCGGTCAAGTTTTAATTAATGGAAAAAATATTGAGACAAATAAAATATCTCTACTACATAAAATGAATTTTATATCCCCTTATATTGAGCTTCCTAAAAAATTGAAAGTTAAGCAAAATTTAATTGTTTATGGCAAATTATATAACGTTGATGACTTAGAAAATAGAATTAATTATCTTGCAGATAAACTTAGACTATCTGATCTTTTAGATAAAATAACAGGCGAACTTTCATCAGGACAAAAAAATAGAGTCAGTTTGGCAAAAGCATTAATAAATGATCCTACAGTTCTGTTACTAGATGAACCAACAGCTTCATTGGATCCTGAAACAGGAAATTTTGTAAGGAAATTTTTAGAAAATTATAAAAATGAGAAAAAAATTTCAGTTTTACTTGCTTCGCATAATATGGATGAAGTAAAAAGACTGTGTAGCTCTGTTTTAATGATGAAAGATGGAAACATTGTAGATAGAGGAACACCTAATGATTTAATATTGAAACATGGTAGAAAAAATCTAGAGGAGGTTTTTTTGGAAATAGCAAGAAATACAAAATGAATTTTACAAGAATTTACGGACTTTTTTTAAGACATTTTTACTTAATAACTCGATCATTTCCAAGAATACTTGATTTAATATATTGGCCTTCAATCCAAATAACTTTATGGGGATTTATTTCAAATTTTTTTGCAGAGCATAGTACATACTATAGTGGTGCTGTAGGTGTAATTCTATCGTGTGCAATTCTCTACGATTTTCTATTTAGAACAAGTATTGGATTTAACATGTTATTTCTAGAGGAAATATGGAGTAGAAATTTTACTAACCTTTTCATCGCTCCCATGAAAATTAGTGAAATTATTATTTCCCTAGTTGTTACTGCCTTAATAAGAGCCTTGATAGGGCTGGTCCCGGCTATATTACTAACTTCTCCTCTGTTTGGAATATCTTTATTGGAATTAGGAATGCCTTTGGCTTTTCTTTTTATAAGTTTATATATTTTTGGAATTACCCTGGGTTTACTTGTTTCTGCTGGATTACTTAGATTTGGTCCCTCGTTTGAAAACATTGCATGGTCTACAATGTTTTTGTTGGCTCCATTTGGTTGTATTTATTACCCTGTTGAAATTTTACCAGGAATTTTTCAGTCTATCGCTTATGCTCTGCCTCTCGTTTATATATTTGAAGAAACCAGAAATATTTTAGTAAATGGTCAGGTAAATTATGAAAATATCTTTAATGCTATTCATCTTAATATTATTTATCTTATTCTTGCAATATCAATTTTTTATTACTCGTTTGATAAAGCTCGAGATAAAGGAACTTTAATAAATATGGGAGAATAATTGGTGCGCCTGCTAGGAGTCGAACCCAGAACCTCCTGATCCGAAGTCAGGCGCTCTATCCAGTTGAGCTACAAGCGCATATAGTATTAATATTATATTTTATGGAAAAAAACATTATTTTTATTGTTAAACAAGAGGAAAACAATTCAAGAGTTGATATTTTGATCAACCAAAGAGAAAAGCTAATTAGTAGAACTAGAATCAAAAATTTAATATTAAAAGATAAACTCAAATTAAACAATACCATCATAAATAATCCCTCTAAAAAAGTTAATACTGGGGATCAGGTTTTTCTCAAAATACCAAAACCAGAGGTAGCATCATTAAAACCGTATAATTATAAATTAGAAATTATACATGAGGATGAGGACTTAATAGTGATCAACAAACCAGCCGGTATAATTATGCACCCTGGAGCAGGTAACTATGATCAAACAATTGTTAATGCTTTAATGCATTATGATAAAAATTCCTTATCTAATATCGGTGACGAATTAAGACCAGGAATTGTTCATCGAATTGACAAAAATACCTCAGGATTAGTAGTAATTGCTAAAAATAATCAAGCACATGAATATTTATCAAAACAATTTAGCGAACATACTATTTTAAGAGAGTACCAGCTATTAATATGGGGAAAATTAAGACCATCAAAGGGGCAAATAGTTAATTTCATTACACGTAGTTCAAGAAATAGACAATTAATGGAGGTTAGTCGCTCTAAGGGAAAGAAAGCAATTACTAATTACAAAACTCTGGAAATTTTTCAAAATGAAAAGACACCCACATTAAGTTTAGTAGAGTGCAAACTAGAAACAGGTCGTACGCATCAAATTAGAGTCCATATGTATCATAAGGGAAACAGTATAGTTGGTGACGATAAATACAGAAAAAAATATAAAAAATTAAAAAATATAGATTTAAAAATTCAAAATTCAATATCTGGCTTAGCTAGACAATTCTTACATGCTAAAACTATTGGTTTCTTACATCCAAAAGATAATAAAAAAATGTGTTTTTCCTCAAATTTGCCACATGAGCTAAATAATATTTTAGAAATGCTTAGAAATACTAATAAATAAAACATTGAAAATTATCTTAAATTAACTAAATAAATGTTTCTATGAATACAACAGTTAGTAATAACTTGCCCTCACTATCTAATGAAGGAGGGTTGTCTGCATACTTGGATCAAATTAAAAAATTTCCAATGCTTGCAGCTGAGGAAGAGTATATGCTTGCTAAAAATTGGAAAACTACAGGAAACATTAAGTCTGCTGAAAAATTAGTTACAAGCCATCTTAGATTGGTTGCTAAAATTGCAATGGGATACAAAGGCTATGGCTTACCCGTTAATGAAATGATTTCAGAAGGTAATGTAGGATTAATGCAAGCTGTTAAGAAATTTGAACCAGAAAAAGGTTTTAGATTAGCTACCTATGCTATGTGGTGGATTAAAGCTTCAATTCAAGAGTATATATTAAGATCTTGGAGCCTAGTAAAAATTGGAACTACAACAGCCCAAAAAAAATTATTTTTTAATTTGAAAAAAATTAAAAATCAAATTGCCCCTCAACAAGACGGAGATTTGAGAGATGAACATGTCGATCATATAGCTAATAAGCTTGATGTGAGCAAAGAAGAAGTTGTTTCAATGAATAGAAGATTGTCAGGTAAAGAGTTTTCTCTAAATGCTCAAGTTGGTGAAGATGGAGATGAGTGGCAAGACTGGTTGGTTGATAAAGATTTAGACCATGACCTAAAGTTTGCTCATCATGAAGAAATGGAGCAAAGAAAAGATTTATTGAAAGATTCTATTAAGGTCCTTAATGACAGAGAAAGAGAAATTTTATACTCAAGAAGATTAAATGATAACCCAACAACATTAGAAGATTTAAGTCAGAAATATAAAATTAGCCGAGAAAGAGTAAGACAGATTGAAAATAAAGCTTTCGAGAAACTTCAAAAGCATATGCTTCTTTTAGCTAAATCTAAAAATTTATTGCCGACTAATTAAATATCAAAAGGGTTTTCAACTAATATTGTATCCTCTCTCTCTGGACTAGTAGAAATACTTAAAATTTTTGCACCTATGAAATCCTCAATTGCAAAAATATATTTTTTTGCATTTTCTGGTAGAGCATCAATATTTTTTATTCCACTTGTTGAAGCTTTCCATCCTGGGAAAGACTTAAATATTGGTTTTATTTTTAATTGATCCTCAACAGCTGCAGGTAAATAATCCATTTTTTTTCCATCTAATTCATAATGTGTACACATTTTAATTTCATCGAATTCGTCTAATACATCTAATTTAGTAAGTGCAATTCCATCAATCCCAGAAATTTTAATAGTTTGTCTTACTAGAACACCGTCGAACCAACCACATCTTCTTTTTCTGCTAGTAACCGTTCCAAATTCTTTTCCTCTAGTGCCCAATAATTCTCCTATATCATCTTTTAACTCAGTTGGAAAAGGTCCTTCTCCTACACGAGTAGTGTATGCTTTGGTTATTCCTAGTACATAATTAATTGAATTTGGTCCACAACCAGTTCCTGTTGCTGCACTTGAGGCTACAGTATTAGATGAGGTGACATAGGGATAGGTTCCATGATCTACATCTAACAATATTCCTTGAGCCCCCTCAAATAAAATTTTCTTTTTTTGTTTTTTAAATTGATCAATTTTAAGCCATACAGGTTGAGAAAATTTTAGTATTTTTGGGGCAATTTTCAATAGTTCTTCTTTTAATTTTTCTTTTTCAAAAATTTTTTTTCCTAAACCTTTTCTAATAGCATTGTGATGTGTCAAAACTGATTCTAACCTGTGATTTAAATTTTGTTCAGATCTTAAATCCATTACTCTTATAGATCTTCTACCAACTTTGTCCTCATAAGCTGGCCCGATTCCACGTCTTGTAGTACCAATTTTTCCTTTTCCAGCTGCATCTTCTCTTATTTCATCCATTTCCCTATGAAATGGTAAAATTAAATTTGCAGACTCTGAAATAATAAAATTATCAACATTAACATCTACTCCTTTCAATTTAATTTCCTCTACTTCGTCTAATAGTGCCCAAGGATCGACTACTACTCCATTGCCAATAATTGAAATCTTATTTTTTCTTACTATTCCTGAGGGAAGTAATCTTAATTTATAAGTTATACCATCGATAACAAGAGTATGTCCTGCATTATGTCCTCCTTGGAATCTTATCACAACGTCGGCTTGTTCAGATAGCCAATCAACTATCTTTCCCTTTCCTTCGTCTCCCCATTGTGAACCAACGACTACTATATTTTTCATTATTTGAATTTTTTGTCTATGCTCATAGAATTAAGATGATTTATAGGACCATGACCCTTGCCATAATTAGGATTAGATTTAATAGCCAAACTTACATACTTAATTCCAAGCTCACAAGATTTCTTTACTGGTTTTCCACATGATAAAAATGTTGCTACAGCACTGGATAAAGTACAACCAGTTCCATGAGTATTTTTTGTTTTAATTCTTTTACTATTAAAGATTTTGATATCATTATTGCTTAAATAAATATCGTGAACAAACTCTCCATTTAAATGTCCACCTTTAATAAGAACATTTTTTGCTCCTAGCTTAATCAGCTTTTGTGCAACAACAATCATGTCCTCTTTTGTCTTTATTTTGGTGTTTGTTAAAATTTCTGCCTCAGGGATATTTGGAGTTATCATTAAGACTTTCTTTATCAAGGTAGATTTAAGTAAATTTATTGCCTTATTATCAATTAATTTTGCTCCCCCCTTTGCAACCATGACAGGATCTAAAACAATATTTTTAACTTTAATTTGATCTAACGACTTAATGATTGATCTAATTACCTTTATTGAATGCAACATACCAATCTTAACAGCATCTGGCCTAATATCATTTGAAGAAAATGTAACTTGGTTATAAATTTCCTTTGGATTAATTGGAACAATTGATTTGACACCAGTAGTATTTTGAACTGTTACAGCTGTAATTGCAGTCATCGCATATGAACCTAATGCAGTAACAGTTTTTATATCTGCTTGTATTCCTGCACCTCCAGAAGAATCGGATCCAGCAATAATTAGTACTTTTGATTTTGTCTTCAATTTATTTAATTTTTCTTGTAATTATATTTATACACTTTGTTAACAGATCTAAATTTTCACTTTCACCCATCACTCTTATTTTTGACTCTGTTCCTGACTTCCTAACTAAAATTCTGCCATGTCCTTTGATTAATTTTTCTGCTATTTTTATAGATTTTTTTATATCTGATTTCTTTATTATATTTTTATCTTTTACGTCTAAATTTTTTAATACTTGTGGAATTTTTTTAAATTTCGAAAAAAACACACTAGCCTTTTTTCCTTTTCTCAACGCGAATAAAGCCTCTAAGGCAACTAACAAACCATCTCCAGTGGTTGCAAATTTTCCAAGAATAATATGCCCTGATTGTTCACCACCTAAATTAAAATTATGTTTTTGCATTTTTTCTTTTACATATCTGTCTCCAACATTTGCCCTAATAAAATTAATATTAAGAGATTTAAAATATTGCTCTAAACCATAGTTAGACATTAATGTGCCAACCACACCCCCTTTTAACATTTTTTTATTTTTCCATCTTGAAGCTAAGGCAGCAAGAATTTGATCTCCATCAATTATGTTACTTTTTTCATCACACATTATGACTCGATCAGCGTCACCATCTAATGAAATACCAATATGAGCTTTATATTTTTTTACTGCTCTTTTAATATTGTTTGGGTAGACTGATCCACAATTTTTATTAATATTCATACCATTCGGCTCTACCCCAATAGCTATTACTTTTGCTCCTAATGATTTTAATAATTCAGGACCAGCTTTATAACCTGCTCCATTTGCGCAGTCTATAACAATCCTAAGTCCTCTTAAATTAAACTCCTCAAAAAAGTTTTTTTTTAAAATTTTAATATAATCTCTAGTTCCTGTTTCTAATCTTTCTACTCTTCCTAATTTTTCAGGTGCAGATAAATTTTTTTTAATATTTTGATCTATTAAATGTTCAATTTTCTTTTCAATCTTGTCAGATAATTTCATTCCATCTGGGCCAAATAGTTTTAATCCATTATCATAATGTGGATTATGTGATGCAGTTATCATAATCCCCATATTAGCTTTCATGGTTTTAGTGAGCATTGCTAAACCATTTGTTGGTAGTGGTCCCAAAGTGTAGACGTGCATACCAGCTGATGTTAATCCTGATACCAAAGCTGGTTCTAGCATATAACCTGATAGTCTTGTATCCTTAGCAATTACAGCAACTTGTTTGTTTTTTTTTTGTGATCTAAAAAAGGTACCTGATGCTAGACCAAACTTAAAAAACATATCTCCATTTATATTTTTACTATTTATTGCGCCTCTAATTCCGTCAGTTCCAAAGTATTTTTTTGGCATTAATTTTTAATTATCTCTTTATAAACTTTTATACCCTGCATAATTTCATTAACATCGTGGATTCTTAAAATTTGAACACCTTGGGTCATCATATAAATTGTGGAAGCCACTGTACCTCCAATCCTTAATTTACTATCATTATTTTTAGATATATCTTTAATAAACCTTTTTCTTGAGTTTCCTACAAGTATAGGAAAACCGAGTGAATGAAAAATAGAAATGTTCTTTATTAAATTCATATTATGTTTCAAATTTTTTCCAAAACCTATTCCAGGATCAATGATTATTTTATTATGATTTATTCCAATTGATCTTAAAAATTTTAATTTTTTTTCAAAATAATCATAAATATCCAACAATTCATTTTTGTAAGATGGATTCTTTTGCATATTCTCAGGACGGCCTTGAGAATGCTGCAATACAAATGGAGTATTATTAATCTTTAATACATTTATAGTTTCTGGGTCATATTCCAAACCTGATACATCATTTATTAATTTTACTCCAAGTCGAATTCCTTTTTTCATTATTTTTGATTTTCTTGTATCTAGAGATATTGGTATTTTTTTGCTCAATATTTTTAAAATTTTATTTATTCTACTCCATTCTAACTTTTCATTTATAGGTTTAGATCCTGGTCTAGTAGACTCTCCTCCAATATCAATTAAGTTTGCACCTGAATTAAAGAGATTTAAAGCTTGTTGAATAGCTTTGTCTTTTTTATTAAATTTTCCTCCATCTGAAAAACTGTCAGGTGTCAAATTTAACACTCCTAACAAATTAGGAGTTGAGTTAAATTTTAAATTACAAAAACTTTTTTTTTTTGAAGTAATTTTCTTTAAATCAGAATTAATTTTTTTTTTTAATGTATGTGATAGTTTGTTAAATTGATTAATAAATACTATTTTCTTAGATTTCCTCGTAATTATTTCAATTTGATTAAAAGAAATTTCTTTAATACCATTGAGTGGTAGTGATTTATTTTTCTCGACAAGATTTTTAGACTTAGTACCATAATAGAAATTACACACTCTTGTGTAATATCTTGTCATCTATAAGTTTAGTGAACTATCTTTGGTTTAAGTCCTAATGAACTTAATGCAGAACCCTTATCATCATCCTCAACTTTAATTTCTTCTTTATCTTTTGGATAAACGTTTTTATTTATCAAATTTTCTATTTCTTCTCCTGAAAGAGTTTCATATGTTAAAAGTGCTTTAGCCAACTTGTGCAAATCATCAATTTTTTCAGTTAGTACTTTTCTTGCTCTTTCATAACCTTTGTCTACTATTTTTCTTATTTCAGAATCAACTTTTTGTGCAGTTTCCTCTGACATATTTTGTTGTCTTGCAACTGATCTTCCTAAGAAAACTTCTTCCTCGTTTTCTCCGTATGCGACTGGTCCAAGTTCCTTGCTTAATCCTGCTCTCATGACCATTGCTCTAGCTCTTTTAGTTGCTTGTTCAATATCACTCGATGCTCCAGTAGTAACTTTATCTTCACCAAATATAATTTCTTCAGCAACTCTTCCGCCCATTGCAATAGCAAGTTGAGCATGTAGCTGCTCACGTGTTTGTGATAATTCATCTCTTTCTGGTAATTGCATAACCATACCAAGAGCTCTTCCTCTTGGGATAATAGTAGCTTTATGAATTGGATATGCTGCACTCTCATTAATTGTTACAATTGCATGTCCAGCCTCATGATAAGCTGTTAAAGTTTTCTCTTCTTCAGTCATTACCATTGATCTTCTTTCTGATCCCATCATTACTTTATCTTTTGCTTCCTCAAATTCTACCAAAGTAACAATACGTTTATTTTTTCTAGCAGCTAATAAAGCAGCCTCGTTAACAAGATTTGCTAAATCTGCACCTGAAAAACCTGGAGTGCCTCTTGCAACTGTTCTTAAGTTAACATCTGGTGCCATCTTAATTTTCTTAACATGAACCTTAAGAATTTTTTCTCTCCCAATTATGTCAGGATTAGAAACAACTACTTGTCTATCAAATCTGCCTGGTCTTAATAATGCAGGATCTAAAACATCGGGTCTGTTAGTTGCAGCAATTATAATAACTCCTTCATTAGTATCGAAACCATCCATTTCAACTAATAATTGGTTTAATGTTTGTTCTCTCTCGTCATTACCTCCTCCTAGACCTGCGCCACGACTTCTTCCAACAGCATCAATTTCATCAATGAAAATAATACATGGAGAATTTTTCTTTCCTTGTTCAAACATATCTCTTACTCTTGATGCACCAACACCAACAAACATCTCAACAAAATCTGAACCTGAAATAGTAAAAAAGGGAACTGCTGCTTCACCTGCAATCGCTCTAGCTAAAAGAGTTTTTCCCGTTCCAGGAGGTCCGACTAATAATGCGCCTCTTGGTATTTTACCTCCAAGTCTACTGAATTTTTTTGGATCTTTTAAAAATTCTACAATCTCCTCAACTTCTTCTTTGGCTTCTTCTACCCCTGCAACATCGTTGAATGTAACTTTTCCTTTAAGCTCATTCATCATTTTTGCTTTTGATTTTCCAAACCCCATTGCTCCACCCCTTCCACCTTGCATCTGTCTCATAAAGAAAATCCAAACGGCAATTAATAGCAGCATAGGGAACCATGAAAGTAATACACCAAATAAAGATGGCATTTTTTCTTCTAAAGGAGCAGCTGAAATACTCACTCCTTTTTCGGATAGTTTTTCAATTAAATTTGGATCGTTAGGAGAATAAGTAGAGAATGAATTACCATTAGAGTAAACACCCTTAATATTTTTACCTTGTATCTCAACCTTTACAACTTCTCCATTATCAACCGATGTTAAAAAATCAGAAAAAATTATTTGATTCCCTCCTCTAGGATTTGATTGAGGGCTTTTGAACATATTGTAGAGGCCTATAGTTAAAAAAACTATTATTCCCCACATTGCAAGATTTTTTAAATTCATGAGTATAAAATAAGAATTATTATCAATTAAACAAGTGGCAAAATATCAATTAAAATATTATATTTAATGCTCTTTTAGAACTATGATTGACTTGTTCACTTTATAAATTATGCAATTACCGAGTGTATGTTTTAGAGAAACTCTAGACTCAGCTTTTAATCTATCTAAAATGGTATCAACTTTCTTTCCTCTAACAAAGTAATATTTGTTCCCAACAAATTTAATTATTTCTGTTAATGATCTAAAAGTTACTTCATGAGGTTGGTTAAGAAATTCTTCATTTAAAATAATTTTGCTTTTATCTTTATAAATATATGAATTATCTCTTAAATTTTTTGCAACATAAAATTTTATAGTTTCATTAGAATCTTTTAAATTTTTAATTGTTAACAGAAATTTATTCTTATCAAGACCATCGTTCTGGAGTTGTTTTATTAACTTTCTTATCCTTGCTCTTTTAAATTTATTATCTTCATTAGAGGGATCCTCAATATGAGACTTAAAAACATTAGTAGTAACATAATTTAAATGTTTTTTTTCAAAACTTATAAGTGGTCTAACTATATTTACTTTATCTATAAGAGTTTTTTCACTAAAAGAAACTAAACCCTTAAGCCCACTTCCTCTTGAAATTCTTATAAAAAAATTTTCATATAAATCGTCTATATGATGACCTGTTAAAATAGTTTTGATATTCAGTTTTTTAGCTTGATTAATCAATAGACTATATCTTTTATTTCTAGCTAAAGACTGGATATTGCTAATAGGTTTTTTTCCATACCACTTTAAAATATCTGACTTTATATTGTATTTTTTTAATAGTTTTTTTACTGATTTTGCTTCAGTGGATGAATTTTTTCTTAGTCTATGATCAACTATATAATAATAAGCGTTACATGACTTTTTAATTGAATAAATTTTAGATAAGAAACATAAAGCCAAGCTATCTGGACCCCCTGAAACACCTATAATAAAATCTTGATTCAATTTAAGTATATTTTCAAATTTTCTATAAATTTGAAATATTCTTTTATCTCTTAATTTGTTAAGTAAATTTTTATGAGTCTTGTTTGATACATTCAAATTTTTTGGACTCATATTTTGCTTTTTGTATTACTGATTGATTTGCATTAGGATATTGAAGCTCCACACCAGTGATCATTTTACATCCCTGATCTTTTTCTCCAATTTGTACCATTGATACACCTAGTTTTAATAAATTTATTGGTGCCTTCTTGCCTTTTGGAAATTTTTGATATCCTTCTAAATAAGCTGATGCAGCATCTGTATATAATTGTCTTATTCTAAATGTTTCTGCATACCAATACTGAGCACTTCCTGCTAATTCATGATCTGTGTTAGAAAGAACAAATTCTCTAAAAGCTCTCTCTGCTGTACTGTAGTCTCCAACTTTTAAAAAACTAGTTGCAAATTCATATTGTTTTTCTGCCGAAACATCTTGGGGTAATATTTTATCCTCTGATTGAAAATTTTCAGTTACAATTGTTGCTGTAGTTTCAACTGATTGAATTTTCTGAGAAGTATCTGAAGTTTCTGAATCTTTATATGATATTGAACCAAGATCTTGGGGTTTAGAACTTCCTGGAAGAATTTTATTTTTATCTATTTTAGGTTTTAAACTTAATTTAGATGAACTATCACTTAACATACCTGAGCTAAGTGACGACTCTATTTCCTCAAATCTTACTTGATTATCAGCTTGAATTTTTGACAATCGATTTGATAGTTTATCTAGTTTAAAATTTATTTCTTCAAATTTATTTGTTAATTCTTTGAACTGACCCTCGACTTCAGACAATTTTAATAAATGTCTTGTAAGTACATCTTCTGAATTTGAGTCTATTTCTAAGTCTGAGCTACCCATTGATGTATTTTTTACCTCTATTGATCCAGAGTAAACTGCTCTTTCAAGAGTTTTTAGGTCATTTTTAATAATTTCTAAAGTGTCATAGATATTGTGACTATCTGCAAAAGAATTACTAGTTATGACAAAATTAAAAACAAAAATGATCTTTAATAGGATTAATTTAAATATTAGTTTCATTAAAAATTTACTTTATGATTATAAAAATGGCAAAAAAAAGACCCCAAATCAACTAACATGATTGGGGTCTTTAAGTTAAAATTTTTAATTTGCTTTAACAGTAACTGATCTTCTGTTTTTTGACCAAGACAATGGGTTTGAACCAGAGTCTACTGGTCTTTCTTTTCCATAACTTAATACTGTAACTCTATTAGAAGATATTCCATAAGTCATTAAATAATCTTTAGCTGCATTAGCTCTTCTTTCGCCAAGAGCTAAGTTATATTCTCTAGTTCCTCTTTCATCTGCATGACCTTCAAGCACTACGTTAATACCTGAATTTTTTCTTAACCATGCAGCCTGAGCTCTTAAAGTTTCTCTGGAAGCAGTAGTTAAAATTGACTCGTTTGTTGCAAAGAAAACTCTGTCAGGAACTCCTTCAGCTAAATATTCAACTGTATCTGTTCCTGTATAAACATCACCTTGCATTGAACCTTTTATATCAGTGGCAATTTCTTTTTTTGTTGCACAGGCTGATAAAACTAAACATGCTGTTAATACTAGTAGTGTGTTCTTAAAAATTTTGCTTAATATCATTAAATTGCTCCTTGCTGCTAATTTCAAAGTGTTACTTTTTCACAACTAATTAGAGGTTTCAAGTCTAAAAATCAAGAAATTTTAATAATTCTATGGTTAAATTTATATTAATTACTTAATAAAGATGACCATGATGGGTCAGATGCATCAGTAGGCGTCTTAATTTGACGCTCATTGTAACCAGTTAAATCAATAGACCATAACTTTGCGGTAAACCCTTCACCTTTATCATTAGTCTTAGTTTCTCTATAAAAAATTAAAACTCTTCCATTTGGTGACCATGAAGGAGCTTCTTGATAATAGTTTTCTGTTAACAACCTTTCGCCTTTTCCATCTGTTCTCATAACTCCTATGTAAAACTTACCCTTATGTAACTTGGTGAATGCAATTAAATCTCCCCTAGGTGACCAAACTGGAGTTCCATAAAGTCCATTACCAAATGAAATTCTTTTAACATCATTTCCATCACTCTTCATTACATAAATTTGCTGATAACCACTTCTGTCGGAGTTAAATGTTATATATTTTCCATCAGGTGAGTATGATGGTGAGGTATCGATAGAAGGGTGATTTGTAATCCTGTCTACAATTCTATTTTCTAAATCCATAGTATAAATATCAGATTTACCATCTTTTGCTAAACTCATAATAATTTTTTTTCCATCTGGAGAAAACCTTGGTGCAAAAGTCATGCCAGGAAAATCTCCTACAACCTCCTGTGTTCCAGTCTCAATATCTAATAAATAAACTCTTGGAAGATTTTTAAAGTAAGACAAATAAGTAACCATTTGACTTGTAGGATTAAATCTTGGGGTAAGCACTAATTCATTACCCAAAGTTAAAAATTTATTATTAAAGCCATCTTGATCCATGATTGCTAATTTTTTTATTCTTTCTGTTTTAAGACCTTCTTCAGCAACATAAATAATTCTAGTATCAAAATATCCTTTTTCTCCAGTTAATCTCTCATAAACTTTATCAGAAATGATGTGACCTACTCTTCGCCAATTGCTTGGAACTGTAGTGAATGCTAGAGCCATCATTTCTTTAGCTGCAAGTACATCCCATAATCTAAATTCAACTCTTAACTTGTCATCTACATAATTTACTTTACCTGTTATTAAAGCTTGTGCTTTAATTAAATTCCAATCTTCAAATCTTGGTTTAAGATTAGCAATATCAGGAGCTTGCAAAAAGGCTTCTTTGCTTAAAGGATTGAATAATCCCGATGTACTCAAATTATTTTCTACAATACTTGAAATTTCTTCTCCAATATTTTTTTTCTTTAATACCTTTTCGAAACTTTGTCTTGATTTTTCATCAATGGATAAAGGTGAAACTGCTACTGGAAGAGGGTCTAAATTACCACGCGTAATATCAACCTCGATTAATGCGAATGAATTTATAGGAATTAGAATTAAAATTAAAGTAATAATTTTTTTTATCATATTAATATTTATATTAGCCTTCTAACATCTCCCTTGCATCAAAATTTAACTGTAATTCTTTCCATCTTTCATAGCCAGTTGTTGGAACTCTTAATGGCTGACATAACTTCACAGCTCTTAAAGCACTTTCAGCTAAGACTTTATAAAATCCTTGTCCTGGTTCATTCATTCTTGCGTGATCTAAAATTTCAGTTTTTGTTACAGATCCATCTGGTTTTAATTTTAATTTAATTCTTACTAATAAATTTTCTTTATAAGGAAGACCTAATGGAATACTCCAACATCCAAAAATTTGTGCTTTAAGAGCATCTTCTTCGCTTAATGTTAATCCTCTATTCTCAATATTTTTCTCTTGATCTTGAGTAATGTCTTTGTTTTTTTTAATTACTTCAGCAGTTTCTTCCTTAGATTTGTCAATTAACGCAGCAATATTATTTGGATCAAATAAATCTTTTTTTTCAAACTCTGAAACTTGTTTTACCTCTTTATCAACTTTTTCCGGATTTTGCTTTTTTTCCTCCTTCGTTTTAATTTTTTTTACAGTTTTGTCTGGAAGAGGGATTGCCTCAGGAGCTTGATTTTCAATTTTTTTATTGTTTTGATCTGGAGAAACTACAGTTTTAGTTTTTGTTTTCTTAACTTTTTTTGGTGGAGCTTGTTCAGACACAAGCTTTTCTTTTTCCTTAACTTTCTCTATAGTTTTTTTTGCTTTTGGGGCAAAAGGAACATTTGTTTTTTCAGCTATCTGAATTAATTCAACCGATACAATTGGGGGAATATCAAGAGGTTTCTTTGACAAAAAAGGAAGACTCATTGCTGTAATAATAATTAATAATGCATGAAAAACAGAAGAGATAATTATACTTCTATTCAATTTATTTACCTCTGTTTATAAGGCTCTGATATTAAAGCTACCTTTGTAAAACCTGATCCAGAAAGAAGTCCCATTATTTCGAGCACTCTTCCATAGTTTATAGTTTTGTCACCTCTGACATAAATTCTTGTATCAGTTCTATTTTTTGAAACTGCCAAGACTTTTGCAATTATATTATTATACTCAACTTTAGACTCTTGAATAAATATCTCCCCTTTTGCATTTATGGATAATGTTAATGGTTCTGTTTCCTCAGGAAGTGAATCTGCAGAGCTTTCTGGTAAATCTACTTGAACACCGACGGTTAACAGAGGTGCTGTTACCATAAAAATTATCAATAATACTAACATTACATCCACAAATGGCGTAACATTAATTTCACTCATAGGTTCTTTTGAAGAGCGATTTAATTTAAATGCCATTTAAATTATAGTTAGAAACCTTTTTGAAAAATTTTCTAATTTTTCAGAATATTTTTTGGAGTCGTTATTAAATTTATTATAAGCAACAACTGCAGGAATTGCTGCTAGTAAACCTAATGCAGTTGCAAATAATGCTTCTGCAATTCCTGGTGCTACTATAGCAAGACTGGTATTTCTTGAAATTGCTATTGATTGAAAAGAATTCATAATTCCCCAAACAGTTCCGAATAAACCTATAAAAGGTGCAGTAGAGCCAACTGTAGCTAAAAAAATAAACCCTTTATCAATTTTTGCCATTTGTTTCTCAATCCCACTTTCTAAAAGAGCACTAGTCCTCTCACTTAAATTAGTTTTTGTTTTTTTTTTTAATAACCCTTCCATCGCATTTTGAAAAACTAATGCCATAGGATCTTCAAGTTTGGATGGTAAACTGTTATATAAATTTTCAGCAGACTTGGAATTCCAAAATTTTTCCTCAAATTCTTCAGAAGATTTATTTATTTTTTTAAATAACCTAAATTTATCTATAATTACTGCCCAAGAATATACTGAGCAAAGTATCAAAATAATCATTACTGATTTTACAATTATGTCAGCTCTAAAAAATAAGCTAAATAGAGAAAAATCTGTGTTGGTACCTAATTCTACAGCTTTTGCTGCTATGTCCGCTTCCATAGTTACTCTTCACACTTAAATGTGTCATGAATTTGACTTGAATTATGCTGTTATTACTCATCTTTATATGTTTCAAAGAAATAACTAGCTATTAGAATGGCATCTGCCTTATTAGAATCCTTTTTTCTTGATAAATTTGATGAATAATACGGAAAAATTTCAATTGCCCTAGTTCTACTTGCGTCTTTTTCAGAATTAATTAAATTAAAATATTTCTTCCACTTTGCAGGTCGAACAAAGTAGACTGAAAGCTGCATAGCACTACAAATTCCTTTAAGTATTCCAAAAGATTGACCAAAATTGAACATACTAGTAACTCCTTGACCTGGCATTGCTGTAACATGCTCTATAACCACTTTTATTTTTTTTTTATCCATATTTTTTATTTTATCTGAAATTTCATTAAATATCTGAGATCCATTTACTTGCTTTTTATTCTTTTTACCCTCAATCATGGTAGGCATCTCTACCACATCTTTTATTACTCCATCTTGAAAGAAACAAATTGACCCTGATATTCCTGGATCAATTCCTATTATTAGCATCAATTAACCTCTAAATTTACATTTGAAAAAACATTTTGTACATCTTCATCATCTTCTAAAGTGTCTAGAAATTCAGTCACCTCATCTTTTTTTTCATTATGAATGTCTACACTATTTAGAGGTATCCATTCGATCTCTGTTGAAATAAAATTAGCTATTGTTTTTTCTAAATTTTTTTTAACATTATAAATTTCACTAACAGGACAATGAATTTCATGAAAATCGCTATGAGATATATACTCGTCAGCTCCAGCATCAATTGCTAATTCCAAAATATTATCCTCGGAAATTTCTTTTTTATCAATCTTAATTATTCCCAATTGTTTAAAATTATGAGAGGCAGATCCCTGGGTTCCTAAACTCCCACCATTTTTTTGAAAAATTGTTCTTATATTAGAGGCTGTTCTATTTTTATTATCTGTTAACGTCTCTACAATAACAGCAATTTTATCAGGCCCAAATCCCTCATATCTTAAATTCTCAAAATTGGATCCAGTTGCTGCAGAAGATTTATCAATTGCTCTATCAATATTGTCTTTAGGCATATTGGCAGATCTTGCTGCTTGAATAGCGGATCTCAATCTAGGATTCATTGCAGGATCTTTATCACCAAGTTTTGCAGCAACTGTAATTTCTTTGGATAATTTTGAAAAAATTTTTGAACGCTGTTTATCTGCTTTTCCTTTTTTATGCTTTATTCCAGCCCAGTGAGAGTGTCCTGCCATAATTTTTTATTTAATTTTTGAAAAAATTTCCATAAATATAGCTCTGAATATTGTTTGCTAAGCCAGTTTCTATATTACATTCAACCATAACACCACTCAAAGTAGCCTCGCCAATAGCTGGAAAATGTTTAGTAGAGTGTTTTTTTAAAAATCTATTTAATGAATTTTCTTTATTCATGCCAATAACTGAATCATAGTCGCCACACATACCAGCATCTGTTTGATATCCTGTACCGTTATTTAAAATTCTTGCATCATTTGTTGGAATATGGGTGTGAGTTCCTACTACAAGAGTAGCTTTGCCATCAAAAAAATGACCTATAGCATTTTTTTCACTTGTAATCTCTCCATGAAAATCAACAATAAGTATGTCATAATCTTCTTTTAATTTATTCTCATTTAAGAATTTCTTTGAAGCTTGAAAAACATCATCACACTTTTTCATAAATACATTTCCCATTAAATTCAAAACACCAATTTTAATATTGTCACTTGTTTTATAAATATTAAATCCTTTTCCCGGTGCGGGTTCAAAAAGATTTTTAGGACGTAATAATCTTTCTTCTTTCTCAATAAACTCCATAATTTCTTTTTGGTCCCATACATGGTTTCCTGTTGTGATAACATTTACTCCACAATTAAAAAAATCTTTACATATTTCCTTCGTTAATCCCACCCCTTGAGAAGCAGCATTTTCACCATTGACAATTACAAAATCGATATTTTTTGATTTAATTTCACTTAAGAGATTGTTAGTCAACTTTGAACAACCAGCGATACCTACTACATCACCCAAAAATAATATTTTCATTAAATAATTTCTTTCTCAGTTATAATTATATCTA
>CABXVD010000010.1 GCA_902515625.1 uncultured Pelagibacteraceae bacterium
TCATTTAAAAGGAGATTTATGTTTATCAATAATTTATTGATAAATATAGTCTCTTGTAACTGGAGTTGATCTATAATTTTTTGTTAATTGAAATTGATAAACTACTTGATCACCCCATTTAAACGCCATCTCACAACCTGCTAAATAAAATTCCCACATTCTAAAAAATCTTTCATCAAACATTTGAATTATTTTTTCCTTGTTTTTGACACAATTTTCTTTCCAGTGTCTTAAAGTATGGGAATAATGAAGTCGTAAAACTTCAATGTCTGCAACAATTAACCCTGCTTTTTCAATAGGTGTAGTAACTTCACTTAAACTTGGTGTGTAACCACCTGGAAAAATATATTTAGTAATCCACGGATGTGGGTCTCTTGGTGGATTTACAGATCCAATGGTATGTATGAGTGAAATTCCATCATCTTTTAAAAGTTTTTCAACTTGTGAAAAAAATTTCTTATAAAATTTTCTTCCTACGTGCTCAAACATCCCAACACTTACTATTCTATCAAACTTCTCATTAAGTTCTCTGTAATCCATTAACTTAAAATTCAGTTGATTCTGTAGGTTAAGTTCTTTTGCTTTTTTGTTACAATAATTAAGCTGCTTTTCAGAAAGAGTAATTCCAGTTACCTCACAATTTGCACTTTTTGCTATATCAATTGCTAAAGATCCCCATCCACAACCTATATCTAAAACTTTTTGATTTGGCTTAATGTTTAATTTTTTTATGATGTGTTGTATTTTATTATTTTGAGACTCTTCTAAAGTATCATTTTCATTTTTGAAATATGCACATGAATACTGTCTTTTAGGATCTAGAAATAAATCATATAAATCATCAGAAATGTCATAATGGTGTGAAACGTTCATTTTAGATTTCTTTATAAAATTGAAATTTGTTAAATATCTGTAGGATCCTCTTAATCTGTTCAATAAAAAACTAAAAAAATTTAAATCTCCTCTTCCAAAATTCATTAGTGCAAGATCTAAAAAATCAGTTAAACTTCCATTTTCAATTATGACTTCACCATCTGTATAAGCTTCACCAAAATAAAGATCGGGATGAAATAATAATTTGTAATGAAGTTTTTTGTTTAATATTTTTAATTTAATAGGGATTTCTTTTTTTGGATTACCAATAATATAACTTTTCGAATCAGCATCAACTAGTATGAAACCATCTTTTTTAAAAACACTATTTAAAAATCTAGCTAATTGCATTTAGGACTCTGTATTATTTTCTTTAAAATTTAATATTTCTAATTCTTTTATTAATTTATTTTCTTCTATATTATTTAAAATTCTTAATGGGGGCAAAATATTTTTATAAATGCTATTTTTTTGACCGAAAAATGTGTGTAAACCTGATACTAAATTAAATTTTTCAAATACGCCTCTAACTGCACACAATTTTTGATCTGCCTTTAGATCTTTTTTATTCAAAAAATTATCATAAACCTCCCTTGCTAATGATGCTGTAGCATTTGTTGTAGCAGTAATTATACCTGAGCATCCCAATTTAAGACCCTTTAATAATTTCGACTCTGAGCCAGGCAATAATGAAAAGTTCTCTATTTTTAGTGTTTCAAATAAATTATAAGAGCTGTCTTTAACTCCAATTATCTGGTTTGGAAATTTTTCTACTAATTTATAAACTAAATCCTCAGTAAATTTATATCCTGATAATTTTTCAAAATTGTAAAGTATTATTTTACAATCAATTACTTCTTTTATTATTTTAGAATAAAAATTTAAAACTTCCTGATCTCCATAATTATAATAAGCTGGAGGCATTATTAAAAATTTATTAAAACCTAAGGATATAGAAATTTTCATTAAACTTATTGTGTCAGATAAAGAATTAAGGCCTGTTCCTATTATGAATTTATCTTTGTAAGTACTTGAAGACAAATTATTAATTAGGCTTATTTTGTCTGCTAAAGATATAAGTTGAGACTGACCTGTGCTTCCAAAGAAAACAACTCCATGACATCCGTTATCAATCACTTTTTCAGCGTGAGAAATAGTATTTTTAATATCCAATCTTAAATCCTCATTTAAGAGCGATAATGTAGCCGCATAAATTCCATTTATCATAATAATAATTTATATTTAGTTATAAATTAAATTAAAAAAAAGAATTTTGATAGTTTTATGAGAGTAGGAGTTTTTTTAAACTATATTGGTTTAGGGGCAAATCTTATGCACTTAAGCTATTGTCATGAAATTGCTAAAGTTTTTGGCCCTATAACATTAATTACTTTGGCAAAAAATCTTGACCAAGCCCTTGAGGACGACCCTCTAATTAATGAAATAAAAATATTTAAAAAAAATAAAAATATTACAGATATTCTAAAAATTTCCTCAGATTTAAAAAAACTTAAATTAGATAAAATATTTATATATTACCCTAGTGCACGTCTTTATTCTGCAGCAAAGATTGCTGGAATAAACCAAGTTTTTTGTTACCCAATTTTTAAAAAGAAAAAATTACATCTAGTAAAGGCTGCAAAAGATTTTACTTGCAAGCATTTAAATCTTGTTGATTGTAAAACTGAAACAACAATTCAAATAAATCAAGAAAAAATAAATGATACAAAAAAATATTTTGATAATAATAAATGCAATTTAGTCATTGGTGCTGGCTCATCTGGACCAGATACTAGATGGGGTGAAGAAAATTTTTCAAATTTATTAAATGAACTTAATAAAGAAGGAGAATTTTTCTTTTTTATTCAAGCAGGACCAGATCAAATGGATATTTCTAAAAAAATTATAAATAAGATTGAAAAAAAAAATTGTATGGATTTAAGTAATTTTTCTGTGAGAGAAATAGTTCCTTTTTTTGCCATGTGTGACATGTATGTTGGCAACGACTCCTTTATGCATCATGTTACCTCACAATCTCAAAAGCCATCTATTGTACTACTAATAAATTCTCCAAGAGCATACACAGATTATAGTAAAAATTACCACAGAATAATTCCACATAACGCAAATATAAATAATATTGATCATAAATTTCTATATTCTCCAAACTCCATTAGTGTTGATGTAGTAAAAAATAAAGTTTTAGAATTAAAATCTAATTAGTACTTTTAATAAGAGTATCTTTTGCTTGATTTACAATTACTGCCAATCTATTTAACTCTGGATTTTTATCTGGATGAATCTTTTTCATGATTTTTTTATAAGAATTTAAAATCTGGTCATCATTATATCTTTTTTTAGGATCTAAATTAAGAATTTCACAGGCCTCATCCTTAGACATTGACTGTAAATTTTTAGCTGCGCTTGAATTACTAAAATTAAATCTGCCCGAATTTTTTAAAACTTTTATTAAACTCCAGAGACGCAACATTTGGAATAAAGTTATTCCTGCCTTTGTTTTAATAAGAGGCAAAATAGCTAAAAGAAATGGGAGCGAAAAAAGGTATCGCCCTGCAAAAGTAGCTAAAATAGCCAAACCAATGGAGCCAAATATTAAGGTTTTGCGAAAAAAATTTTTAATTTTTTTAGATTTCGAATTAACAAACCAATTCAAAAAGAAATAAATAATTAAAAAAACTATTAGTGTTAAAAGAAATATATTCATCTATAAATTAATTTCTTTATGAAAATACCACAACTTGCTAAAAAATTGGAATTAAAATCTTGTCACAATGTTGAATGGGAAGATCATTATAGCTGGATACATCAAGAAAATATCCTAGAGGTTCTAAGAGACAAGTCAAAATTAGATCCTGAAGTAAAAAAATATTTAGATGAAGAAAATATTTATGCAGAACATCATTTAAAAGACACTAAAAAATTACAAAAAAAACTATTTGATGAAATCAAGGGAAGAATAAAATTAGATGATGAGTCTCTGCCTTACAAAGATCATACCTATGAATATTGGACAAAAACAACAGTTAAAGGCAATTATTCTATAAAACTTCGAAAAAAAATTGGAACAAGTAAAATTGAAGAAATTTGGAATGGAGATAAAGAAAAAGAGCAACTTAAAACTGAGTATTTTGGTGTTGGGGATTTAGTGGTAAGTAACAATGATAAATATCTTGGATATTCATTAGATCTTAAAGGTTCTGAATATTATACAATTTATATTAGAGATATAGAAACTAATAAAATTATTTCTAAGGAAATTACTGAAACATCTGGTGGTATTACTTTTAGTTTGGACGATAAATATATTTTTTACTCAAAACTAGATGAGAAACATAGAGCAAGAAAAATTTATAGACACGAAATTGGAAATTACAAAGACGAGGATGCCTTAATTTTTGAGGAAAAAAGTGAGGCTTTTACAGTTAGTATTGGATTAAGTTCAGATGAAAAGTATTACTTTATAAATACCTCTGATCATAACACCTCCGAACAATATTATTTCCATGTAAATGAGGCAGAACCCTCTCCTAAACTAATATTGAAAAGGGAAAGAGGTGTTCTATATTCAACAAGTTCATGGGATGGAAAGTTTTATAATCATACCAATAAAAATGCAGAAGATTTTAAAATCGACGTCGCAGATAGTTTAGAGAAACAAGACTGGAAACCTTTTATTTTATCAAAAAAAGAAGTTTTAATAGGAGGTCTTACTTTTCTAAAAAATTGGATCATTAGATCTGAAACATCTAATGCTCTAGATAAATTATTTGTTAGAAATATCTCCACAAACATAGAGCAAGAATTAATATTTTCAGATGAAACAATTTATGTTCCTGGAGTTTCTCTCACTCAAAGAAATAGAGATACGGATGAAGTTTACCTTGGTTATTCTTCGCCCAAAACGCCTTCTAGGGTTTACAAATTTAATTTATCAAATAAGTCCAAAGAGCTAGTTAAAGAACAAGAAATTCCATCAGGACACAATCCGGAAAACTATATTGTGGAAAGAGTGGAGTTCAAATCACATGATGGAAGATTAGTGCCTTTAACAATTACACGTCATAAAAAAACTAAAACAGATGGTTCTGCCAACTTACTACTTTATGGTTATGGATCTTATGGAAGTTCTATGAGCCCAAGTTTTTCATCAACGAGATTTAGCTTAATGGATAGAGATATTATTTGGGCAACCGCCCATATAAGAGGTGGCATGGAAAAAGGAATGAAGTGGTGGAAGGAAGGAAAATTAACAAACAAAAAAAATACTTTTGAAGATTATATTCATGCAGGTAAATATTTAATAGAAAATAACTACACATCAAAAGGTAAAATTATTGGCATGGGTGGATCAGCAGGAGGATTACTTATGGGTGCCGTTGTAAATCAGTCACCAGAATTATTTTTAGGAATTATAATGGCTGTGCCTTTTGTTGACTCTTTAACAACAAATCTAGATCATTCTTTACCTTTGACAGTTGGAGAGTTTGATGAATTTGGTAACGCTAAAGATAATAAAGAACATTTTGATTATATTTTTTCATATGCTCCCTACAACAATATAAAAAAAAAAGATTATCCAAATATTTTAATAACAACTAGCCTTAGCGATAACAGGGTTCTATTTGACGAACCTGCAAAATTTACTGCAAAATTAAGAGAGTATAAGACTGATAATAATTTACTTTTATTAAAAACTGAAATGAATGCAGGTCATGGTGGCAAATCTGGTCGAGATGGTGCAATTGAAGAAATTGCCATCGACTATGCTTTTGCATTAAAAATTGCAAAAAAAATTTAATTTCTTGATCTTGAAATATAAAAAGTAGTTACTAAATAATATTAGTAAGTCGCCTAATGGGGCTTAATAAATATAAACTTGCTTAACAAAGGAGAATATTATGACAGGTAAGGATCTATCTATATTTAACTCACTAAGACCGTTTTCAATTGGTTTTGATGATATGTTTGATCAATTTGAAAATATGTTAGGAAATGGAAATTTGACTATGCAATCAAATTACCCACCCTACAACATTAGAAAAACTGCTAAAGACAACTATGCAATTGAAGTTGCATTAGCTGGCTTTAATAAAAAAGATGTTGAGGTTGAGTTTGAGGATAATTTATTAACAGTTAGAACTAAACAAGTTAATAAATCTGAGAACAGTGATGTTGATGGAGAAATTATTCACAAAGGTATTTCTCAAAGACAATTCGCGAGATCATTCACGATTGCTGATGACGTAAAAGTAAATGGTGCTGAACTTAAAGATGGTCTTTTAACAATATCTTGTGAAAGAATTATCCCAGAACATAAAAAGAAAAAGCTTATAGAAATTAAATAAGTTTAACCTTACTTGCGGGGATCTTTATCCTCGCAAGTTTGATTTAAAAACATCCATTAGATACAAAACCAACAACAATATTTTCTGAATTAATTTCAAATCTTCGTTCACAAGGTATCAAGTATTTTTTTGTATTATATACAAACTCAAAATTACCTTTGGAATTCGTAAAATCCTCATCAGGTTTTCCTAATTCCATTTGAAGCTTACTTGCAGATTTTCCAATAAATTCACTCAATTTTTCATTTTCTTTTTCTACAATTTTGTCTGTTTTTTCTTTAACTGTTTGACAGCCAGCAATTGTGATAGACAAAATTATAGTTATGAAAATAATTCTAAATTTATGCATTAACATAATTTAAAACCTAATTATGGCATAAATATAAACTTCTTAGTTGAATGTTGTTAATAAATAGAGGTTTATTGAGGAAATAATTAACAGAATCAAATAATTCTCCAGTAATAGGAGGAAAAATGCTTGATAATTATTTTAATTACAAAAAACACAACACAAATTTTAAAACAGAAGTAATAGCAGGAACTACTACGTTTTTGACTATGGCATACATAATGTTTTTAAATCCATTTATCTTATCGGGAGAATTTGCCGGACCCGAAAAAGGTTTCTTTGATTTCGGTGCAGTTTATACAGCAACAATATTAGCAACAGCTTTGGCTTGTTTTATAATGGCCTTTTATGGAAAAACTTGGCCTATTGGACTTGCTCCAGGAATGGGAATTAATGCGTTCGTTGCTTTTGGAGTTTGTGCTGGTATGGGATACACACCCCAAGAAGCTTTGGGTGCAGTCTTAGTTGCAGGTGTATTATTTTTAATTATATCTCTTACTCCGATAAGAGCGTGGTTAATTAACTCAATACCAAAAAGTCTAAAATTAGGGATAGGTGCTGGAATAGGATTATTTCTTGCAATTATTGGTCTTCAAATAATGGAGGTTGTTGTAGACAATCCCGTTACGTTAGTTCAACTTGGTAATCTAGGTGATCCATTAGTTCTGTTAGGATGTGCAACATTTATAGCAATTATAGTTTTAGATAAAATGAAAGTTAAAGGAAATATTATTATTGGAATTTTAGCGTTCAGTATAATTGCATGGGCAACTGGTCTTGCAAAGTTTAATGGAATTGCAAGCTCACCTCCTCCGATGACATATCTTTTTGACTTTGACTTATCTGCTGCAATGACTGCAGGAATGTCTACAGTAATATTCACATTATTATTTATTGATTTTTTCGATACTGCTGGAACTTTAACTTCTGTAGCTAACGTAGCAGGTAAAGTTGGTAAAGATGGAAAAGTTAAGGATATTAATAAAGCTATGTTGTCTGATAGTGTTGGAACAGTTGCTGGTGCAATGATGGGTACAACGACTGTTACAAGTTATGTCGAGTCTGGTGCTGGTGTTAAAGCTGGTGGAAAAACTGGAATGACTTCTTTGGTAATTGGTTTGTTATTCTTAGCATGTATATTTTTTGCACCACTTGCAACTAGTCTACCTAAACAAATAGATGGTGCTGCACTACTCTTTGTATCTGTTCTTTTTATAAGAAATATTACAGATATTGAGTGGAATGACATATCAGAGTCAGCTCCAGCAATTCTTGCGATGATAGCTATGCCATTAACCTATAGTATTAGTAATGGAATTGCCTTAGCATTTGTTTCTTATGCTTTAATAAAAATATTTACTGGAAAATTTTCAAGCACTTCTCCAGCAATATGGGTAATTGCAATACTTAGCGTTGTAAGTTTTGCAGTTAGTTAAATAATATTTAACAGGGCTAGTAATCTAGCCCTGTTTACTAATTTCTTTTAATAATTTCATTTATAGATAATTCCTCATAATGCTCAGTAGGTTGCACTATCCAAGGATCAGACTCTAATCTAACAGGACAGAAATCAGGTTCAAAGGTTGAAGATTTTTTCTTCCACAAACAAGCTGTTTTTACCTCTTTAATATAATCTTTAGTTTGTGCATAATTTTTAAGCCATTCAATACTCTTATTTAAAGTTAATCCTGTGTCAGATAAATCATCTATTAATAGCACTTTCTGAAAATCTTTATTTTCAGCTAAAGAACTTATTTCTCTGGCAAACATTAATTGCCCTTGTTGGTCTTCCATTCCTTTTCCTGAATAACTTTGAATTACAATATAGGCTATTGGTAATTTTAGAATTCTTGAGAGAATATCTAATATTGGTGCTGCACCTCTCATAATACCAACAAGAACTGTTGGTTTATATTCTTTATGAATTTGTATTGCTAATTTCTCAACTATTTTTGTATATTCCTCAAAAGAGACAATTAATTTATCAGCCATGAAATTTACTATCATAACTAAAATAATTTAAAAAGGAGAAATCATGAAAGCCTACTGGATAAGTGTTTATAAAGAAGTTGAAAACCAAGAAAATTTAAAAAAATATGCTGAAGTGGTTACTCCAATAATTATTGGCTTTGGAGGAATTCCTCTTGTAAGAGGTGGAAAGCACATAACTTATGATGGAGATGATTTTATAAGAACAGTTATCTGGGAATTTCCAAGTTATGAAAAAGCTGTAGAATGTCATAATTCTAAAGAGTATTTAGATGGTTGGAACATTGCAAAAAATACAACTGTTAGGCATATGCAAATAGTTGAAGGATTCAGTATTGAATAGGTTCTGGGTCTATACTTCTCCATAAATACCAAGTTGCAACTGAACAATAAGGTGAAAATTTTTTATTTAATAATTTTATATAGTTTTCTGGTGGTAAATATTTTTTGTTATAGTTTTTTGAGATTGCTCTTAATAGACCAATATCTTGTATTGGCCAAATATTTGGGCGATTGTAAGTAAATAGCAAGATCATCTCTGCAGACCATCTTCCAATTTGTCTTAATTCGGATAGATAAATTATAGCCTCTTCATCAGACATTTTGTGAATAAGTTTTGGATTAAATGTTTTATCAATCACTTGTTTAGCTAAACTTTTAATACCTTTTACTTTTTGCCTACTTAGACCACAGCTTTTAAGTTGGGAAGTTGTTAACTTATTAACTATCTTTGCTGTAATTTTATTTTTACATTTTTTTTTAAATTTTAAAAAAACTGCATTTGCAGCAGCTACACTTATCTGTTGGCCAATAATACTCTTACAAAGTGAAAAAAAAACATCTTTTCTAGAAGTTAAGATTGTCTCTGATGGAGACTTGTACTTTTTTATTAAAGCAGACAAAGTTTTATCCTTCTTAGACAAATATTTTTTTGCAGTGTTCCAATATATTGGGGAATTACTCATGTCGGGAAACTGATAGTCGTTTTTTTAAAGTCATTTCTCTTCTAAAAATTATAAATGAGGATACAATAACTAATAAAGCACCCATTAATGTTTTAAAGGTTGGGACTTCGCTCCAAATAAAATATCCAAATATTATAGCAAAGACCAAAGCTAAATATTTTAAAGGTGTTACTAAACTTACTTCAGAATATTTATAAGATTGAGACAACCATAAATTTGCAAGACCACCTAAAATTCCTACCATAGATAACAAAAATAGATCTAAGAAATTAGGCATAACCCAGCCCTGAAATAAAGATAAAAGACCTAAGATTGATATTGAGAAAGAAAAGAAAAAACTTATCAGCCATACTGGTTCTGTTGTTGATAATTTTCTAATTGCTATAGCAACATATGATAAACCCAGACAGAAAATTATTGGATATATGTAATAAAAATTTAGAGAACTAAAGCCAGGCTCCGTAATCACAATTATTCCAACAAAACCCACTAAGACAGCTAACCATCTATATAAACCAACTTTTTCATTTAATAAAAATATTGAAAATATTGTTGTAAATATTGGTGCAGCGAAAGAAATACTTACTACGGTTGCTAATGGCAAATTTCTTAAAGCTATAAAAATTGAAACTAAAGCAATTAAACCTGATAAGCATCTCTTAAAATGAAGAATAGGCCTCGTTGTTTTATAAAAGTCTAAAAATCTATCTCTAGGAATAAGAAATAGAATTGGAATTATTCCACAAAAGCCTCTGAAAAATAAAACTTGTCCAACAGGATAAGCATCAGACCACTTTACTAACACGTCCATTAGTGAGAATGCACATACAGAAATGAACATGTAAAAAAAGCCCAATTGATTTTTTGACAGCATAGGGGTAACTTTAAATTAATTGGGTTAATTATCAATGGAAATAGCAATTTTAGGATTAGGATGTTTTTGGGGACCAGAAATTAAGTTTAGTAAACTTGATGGAGTTATTAAAACTGAAGTTGGATACTGTGGTGGTCATAATGCAGAAACAAACTACAAGGAAGTATGCACTGGTTCAACAAATCATGCAGAGGTGGTTAAATTAGATTTCGATCCAAAAATAATATCGTACGAAAAGATCCTTGAATTTTTTTTTGAAATTCATGACTCAACAACTCTTAATTCTCAAGGGCCAGATTTTGGAACACAATATAGGAGCGAAATTTTTTATTTAAATGATAATCAAAAAACAACTGCACAAAACATTATAAATAAAGAAAACGAAAGACTATCTGGTAAAGTTGTAACTAAATTATCGGAAGTTAAAAACTATTGTCCAGCTGAAGAATACCACCAAAGATATTTAGAAAAAAGATAGAATGTCTTTAGTAGATACAGATTGGTTGGAGAAAAATATTAAACAAGTAAAAATTATTGATTGTTCTTGGCATATGCCAGCTGAAAATAGAAATGCTGAGGAAGAATTTAAAAATGAGCATATTCCAAATGCAATTTTTTTTGATTTAGACAAAAATTCTAAAAATAATACAGATCTTCCACATATGCTGCCAACCTTAGTTGAGTGGAATGAAATAGTTTCAAACTTAGGAATTTCAAAAGATGATCAAATAATTATTTATGATAACTCTAATGTAATAAGTTCTTGCAGATGTTGGTATAACTTTATTTATTTTGGACATGATCCTAAGCTTGTTAGTGTGCTTAACGGTGGATTAAGAAAATGGAAACAAGAAAGTAAAAAGATATCTAACAAAATAGTTAAATTTTCAAAAACAAATTATGAAGGCAAAGAATTGATTTCATTAGTGAAAGACAAATATAAAATTGATTTAAATATTTCAGAAAAAAAGTTTGTTGTTGTTGATGCAAGAAGTAAAGAAAGATTTGAAGGTAAAGTGCCAGATCCAAGAAAAAACGTTAGAAGCGGTTCTATTCCTAATTCTATTTGCCTGCCTTTCCTGGAGGTTATAAACAAAGATTTTTCATTTAAAAATGAAGAGGAATTAAAAAATTTGTTTAAAGATACATTTAGAAATCCAATCGATAAACCTGTCTTTTCATGTGGGTCTGGTGTTACTGCTTGTGTTTTAGCCCTTGCATATTCTTTAGTAAACGCTAATTATCTGCCTGTCATATATGATGGTTCGTGGGCTGAGTATGGCAAAATCTAAGCTATGAAAAGATCTACAAAAATAACAAGTATAGTAATTATATTTTTTCTAATCATTACAGCTGTAATCGTTGGAAGGACTATGATCGGAAATCATTTTAAAAAAAAATTTAGTAAAAGGCCTCCACCAGGAATAATTGTTACAGCCGCTAAAGAAAGATTATTCGAAAATATTATAAGTACTTATGGAACAGCTGCTCCAGTGCAGACCCAATCTTTTAAAGTTGAAAAATATGAAATTCTTAAACCAATTAATTACAATCAAAAAGTCAAAAAAGGTGATGTTATTGCTGATCTTAAAAATAGAAAAATTATAGCTCAATTTGACGGAACAATTGGAAAAAGAGAATTTTCTGAAGATTTAGAAGTTTCAAAATCATCAATACTTATTAATGTAGAAGATACTAGCTCAATTTATTGCGATGTAGATATACCAGAAATATTTGTTCCATTTATAAAAGTTGGTTTACCTGTAGACATTAAATTTTCTGGGTACAAAGACAAAATATATAAAGGAAATGTCGACTCATTTGCAAGTAGAATAAGCGAAGAGACAAGATCTTTAGCTACTAGAATTAAAATGGATAATCTTTCAGGAGAAATACTTCCAGGCTCATTTTTAGAAATATCAATTAAATATGATGTTAGAGAGAGTTTAAGTATTCCTGATACAAGTACAATTGTTGAAGGTGAAAATATCTTTATTTATAAGGTGGATGAGAAAAATAAAGTATTAAAAACAAAAATTACTACTGGTGATAGATACATAGGCTTTGTAGAAGTTTTAAATGGTCTAAATAGTGGTGATAAAATTGTTGCTGAAGGTACAAAAAAAGTAAGACCAAATTTAACTATCAGACTAATAGAAGAAGGTTCTAAACAAAAACAAGAAAATTCTAGTTGGGGAAAAAAAGATAAATCTAATAATTAAATGTATATTACTGAAGTTAGCATAAAAAGACCTGTGGTCGCCTGGGTAATGTCTTTAATATTAATTATTTTTGGTATTTTTGTTTTTGCAGAATTACCAGTAAGAGAATTACCAGATGGTATACAGCCACCAGTCGTTCAGGTACAAACAGAATACAAGTCTGCCTCTGCAGAAATTGTAGACGAAGAAATAACTCAAAAAATCGAGGATGTCATTGGTGGAGCAGAAGGAATTAAAAACATAGATTCAAGTTCTCTCAGCGGAAGAAGTAGAATTAATATTCAATTTAATACAGATATAGATTTAGATGATGCGGCAAACGATATTCGAGAGAGAGTATCTAGAGTAGTCGACAATCTACCAAGTGAGTCGAGTCCTCCTCAAATATTGAAACAGGCAGCAGGTTTTACAACAACAATGTGGGTAGGTCTATCCTCCCCAAGCTGGAGTGACTTAGAACTTGGAGATTATGCAGAAAGATATCTTGTTGACGCTTTTTCAAGTGTGCCTAACGTTGGAAGAATAAGAGTTGGTGGATTAAGAGAATTAAGTGTTAGAGTTTGGATAGATCCAATTAAATTAGCCGCAAATAACCTAACTATTCAGGAGGTTGAAAGAGCATTTAGAAATGAGAATGTTAATCTACCAGCAGGAACCTTAGAAGCAAACAACAAAGATCTTACTCTTAATATTGATAAATCTTATTCTAATATTGAAAGCATTAAACAATTACCATTAAAAAAAAATAAGGATAAAGTTATTATCTTATCAGATGTAGCAAATGTTGAATTAGGTCCAGTATCAGAAAAAACTCTATTTAAAGCCCAAAGAAAAAATGCAATTAATTTAAAGACTGTAGGGATTGGAATTTATGCTAAGAGTGGTGCTTCTACTGTTGAACTTTCAAATCAAATTAAACAGAAAATAAAAGAATTAAATAAATCTTTACCAGACGGATTAAAATTAGAGGTTGCTTTTAATAGAGCTACATATGTCGGTGCAGCGATTGAGGAAGTTTATAAGAGTTTAATTATTGCATTTATTTTAGTTGTTTTAATTATCTATCTATTTCTTGGTAACCTTAAAGCTGTTATAGTTCCAGCTGTTGCTCTGCCAGTTAGTTTGATAGGATCATTCTTAGGTTTATATTTATTTGATCTTTCAATTAATATCTTTGTATTACTTAGTTTTATTTTAGCCATAGGTATAATAACAGATGACTCAGTTATAATGACTGATGCCATCTATACTAGAATTGAAAATGGTGAAACTCCACTTGTTGCAGCATATAAGGGTTCTAAACAAATTACTTTTGCAATTATTGCCACAACTTTGATACTAGTTGCAGTTTTTTTACCTCTAATTTTTATAAAAGGTATTTCTGGAACTTTATTTAAAGAAACTGCAATTGCTTTATCTTTTTCTATAGTAGTTTCTTCTTTTGTTGCTTTAACATTATCTCCAATGCTAGGTAGTAAATTTTTAAATAAAAAAGAAAAAATAAATTTTTTTGTCAAAAAATTTAATAACGGTTTTAAATCTTTTACCAGCTTTTATATTGATACTTTAAAATATTGGATAAATAAGCAGAAAACTATTTCTGCATTCATTATTTTAGTAATTGCGGCTTCTGTTTTTTTGTTTGATTTTTCTAAAAAAGAACTAATTCCAACAGAGGACAGGGGTGTTTATTTGATAATTGGATCTACTGATGAAGGAAGCTCATTTGAATATACTCAAGAAAAAGCTCAAATTATTGAGAACAGAATAATTAAATTATTACAAGCAAAAGATAGTCCATACGAGAGAGTTATTATGAGAGTTCCAGGATTTGGTAAGTCGGCAACAACTTATAATACATTCATAATTATTGCTTTATTAGATGAATGGAAAAATAGAGATAAAAGTAGCCAAACGGTATTAAGAGAAGCTATTGGACAAGTCGTTTCTGTTCCTGAAACTTTTGCTTTTCCAATATCTCCACAAGCAATTAGAGTTTCAAGCTATAACAAACCAGTTCAAATGGTAATTTATGGAACAAGCTACGAAGAGCTTGAAGAAATACAAAAAAATGTTTTGCGTGAATTAAGAAAAAATAGAAATATGTCACGAATAGAGAGTGACTACACAAAAAATAAACCTGAAGTTAAATTAATAACTAACAAAAATAGAGCTAATGATTTAGGGGTGTCTACAGAAAATATAGGAAGAACTTTAGAAACATTATATGGAGGCAAAAGGGTTACCACTTTCAGTAAAGAAGGAAGAGAATACCCAATTATTTTACAACAATACCTTGCAGATAGACGTGATAAAGACGGATTATCAAAAATATTTGTTAGATCAGAGACTACGGGAAAGCTAGTATCTGTTGCAAGTTTAGTAGAATTTAAAGAAAAAGGTACAGCAGAAGTGCTTCCAAGATATAACCGACAAAGAGCAGTTACAATTTCTGCAGCCCTTTCAGAAGATTATACATTATCAGAAGCTATAAATTATTTAGAGGATGTCATGATAAAAGTTGCACCTGAAAATCAAATTACCTGGAAAGGAAAGTCTGAAGAATTAAAAGAAACTACTAATGAAATATATTTAATATTTGCTTTAGCGTTGATCACAGCATATTTGGTGATGGCTGCAACATTTAATTCTTTTATTCATCCTTTTATAATTATTTTAACAGTCCCACTTGCAGTTTTTGGTGGATTGGTCTTTATTTTATTTTTAAACAGTTCGATAAATATTTTTTCTCAGATTGCATTAATCATACTGATCGGTATCTCAACCAAGAATAGTATTTTAATAGTAGATTATACAAACCAGATAAGAACAACTGGTGTTAAGCTTCAAGAAGCAATCCTCAAAGCATGTCAACTGAGAATAAGACCAATTATTATGACATCCTTAAGTACTATGATCGCGATGTTGCCACTAGTAATAGGAAATATCGGGCCAGGTGCTGGAGAAGGATCTAGATTAGCTGTTGGAGGAACTATTCTTGGAGGAATGATTATTTCAACTTTCTTCACATTGTATGTAACACCAACAATGTACTTAGCATTAGCAAAAAATACAAAACGTATTGATGCAGTAGATATAGAGCTTAAGAAACAATTAAATTAAAAAATAATATATTTATTTGTAGATAAGGAATTCTTACAATCAGATAATTGCTTCTTATAAATATTTGACTGTTTTTCCACTCTCTTTGCTAAATTAATAACTTTCTTATTACTTTTATAATTTTTATAATTTCCCCAACCTTCGTGGTAGGCAATATACTGTTTAAAAGCATCTGTTTTTGAAACTTTTAAAATTTTTTCAGTTTTTGTTGTATACCAACCAATGAAATCAACACTATCTTTAAATCTTGATCTCGTTGCAAATTTATTTCCTGTTTCAGTTTTATATTGTTTCCATGTTCCTTTTACCGCCTGAGAATAGCCAAATGAACTTGAGGGTCTTTTATAAGGTACTATTTTGAAAAGCTTTTGTCGGGGCGGTTTAGCAAGCCAATCAAAACCTGACTCCATTTTTATAATTGCAAGCTGTAAGTAAATAGGTGTACCCCACTTTTTTTCAGTTTTTTTTACATGTTTATACCAAAGATAATTTTCATTAAATATAGAGCAACTATCTGAAGTGTTAGAAGGAACAGAGGAGCATGCTGTAATAAAAAATATAAATGTGATTAAATATTTATTTTTGAAAAAAAACATTCTTTAAAAAGTATAAAATAATTATTATAATTACACCTAATATATTCCCTGCCAAATCAGAAAATTGGAAAGTTCTTACAGGTATTAAAAGATGAAGTAATTCCAATATTATAGAAATAGATAACAAATAAAAAGTTAAAATTTTTATCTTTGAATCTTTACTAAACGCCAACAATCCAAATATAGTTAAAACAGCAAACGCTAGAAAATGATTAAATGAAATGATATAATCTTCAATAATTTTCGGGTCAATATTGCAATCTTTATAAAAATAACATCCAATAAAACTGCCTGGATAAGTATAAAGGACTATTAAAAAAAAATTTGCTAAATAGAAAACTATTCTGCAAAATTTTTTATAATTTTTCATTAATAAGTTAGTGTGTGATAAGTTATTATAAAATATTTATTATATGAACAATTTAATTTTAGTAAGGCATGGTCAAAGTATATGGAATCTTGAAAATAGGTTCACAGGATGGGTAGATGTTGATTTAAATGATAATGGAAGAGCTCAAGCAAAAAAAGCTGGTGAACTCATTAAAGAACAAAAATTAAATATTGATCAATATTACTCTTCATTTCAGTTAAGAGCCAAAAATACCCTAAAAATTATACAAGAACTATTAGATGACTATAAGAAAGTTAAATCCGCTTGGCAACTTAACGAAAGACACTATGGATCTCTTACTGGTTTAAATAAAGATGAAATGAAAAAAAAACTTGGAGAAGAAAAAGTTCACCAATTCAGACGATCTTGGGATCTTAGACCTGACCCACTAGATAAAAATAACAGTTATCATCCTCTAAATATCAATACATATAAAGATATACCTGTAAATAAAATTCCAGACACTGAGTCTTTAAAAGATACATACGAGAGAGTAATCAAATATTATAATGAAGAAATTGAAAATAATTTAAAAAATAAAAATATTTTAATTTCTGCGCATGGAAATTCAATAAGGGCTTTATGTAAGTATCTTTTTAATTTAGATAACAATCAAATTTCAAAACTAGAAATACCTACTGGTAACCCTTTGCTGATAAAATTAGATTCTGACAATAAGATATTAAAATGTGAGTACCTTGACTCTGTAAGAGCTAAAGATCTTTTAGTCTATTAAAAGTTTTTAAGTCTGTTAAATGATAAAATTTTTGTTTACTTTCAAAACCATATAATTTTTTTTCATCTATTAATTTGTTCCAAATATTTAAAATAGAAAATTTTCTTAAAGTTTGATTAGTCAAGATTTTTTTATTTAAAATTTGACAACCAATATAAATAAAATCTAAGTTATCCTTTTTCGAAATTAAATTACTGGAAAGATTAAAATCTCCTGTTAAGCTTTTATCAAAACTTAAGTTTTTATTTACCAATAAAAGAATATTTTCTAATTTTTTTAAAAAATATATTTCCTCCATTTTTATAATTTCATCTCGATATTCACTCGACCAAATTGTATCAGGATTAAAAACCATAAAATCATCTTCACTTGAATGAGTAATCATATTAAGTATACCACCTCCGGTATCTAGAATACTCTCGCCATCATCAATAATATGAACATCTAAATTAAAATTTTTATTTTTAATAAAATTTAAAAAATGGTCTTTTAGATAGAAAGTATTTATAAAAATTTTATTAATACCCAATTCCTTAATCAAGTTTATGCTTTTCTCAAGCATAGTGACCTCTTTTATTTCAAGCAAAGGTTTAGGTTTTGTTAAAGTAACTGGATTTAAACGTTTTCCAAATCCAGCACATAAAATTAAAGCAGTATTTATTTTTACCATTTATTTTACAAATTTAGGGAAATTGCGTTTTAGTATTAATTTTAAATTAATAAATTCCCTATTTTTTTTCATCCTATAGTTAATCATTTCCCAAGCATAAGGAATCATTTTTATGTATTTTTTTTTATTGTCTCTTACTGCTAAACGCATAAAAATTCCTATTATCTTTAAATTTCTTAAAACAGATAAAATTTCAAAGTCATTTACAAATTTATTAATTTCAGTTTTTTTTAATTTCCTAAAGTAATTATTTAAAATTTTATTTTTAAGTTTATTTGATGTTTTAAATCTGACATCATCAACAAGTGAAGCTAAATCATATGCTTTATTACCAATCAACGCATCTTGGCTATCAATTACTGCAATATTTTTTTTTATATACATTAAATTTGATACGTGAAAATCTCTGTGAACAAAAGTATCGTTTTTTAAATTCAATTTGGATAGCAATTTTTTTACCTCATTTTCATATTTTTTTTTAAAATTTCTGATCTTAAACTTATTTATTTTTCTAGGTGCATACCATTCAGAAAACAATTTTGCTTCATTAGATAATATTTTATTATCGTACTCCAATAATTTATATTTCTGACTATTAAGATTTATGACCTGTTTATCTTTAATTAATTGTAATCTACTTAAAGTTTTTAATATTTTTTTAAAAATTTGCTCTTTGTTAATTTTATTATGTTTCAAGACTTTGTGCAAAGTATTGTCTCCAAAATCTTCAACCTCAATATAATTATTTTTATAATTTTGATATAATAGTTTTGGTGCCAAAATTTTATTTTTATTTAAAATTTTATTAATAGCATCATAGATCAAAAGATTTTTAACCTTTTCTTTTTTAGCATAAACCACAATTGAATAATTATTCTTATTTCTATAAAATTTGCGAAACGAGGCGTCACCCTTAATTTCCTTTAACTCTTTAAAATTTATCATATTACTAAAATAAATTTAAACCTCTTATCTCAACTCTTCTATTTTTCAGTTCATTTTCATATGTAAATAATAAATCTATAGATTTTGATTTATTATTATTTTTTAGCAATTGAGGCCACTCAACTAAAGTAATAATTTTTTCATTTTTTTCAAAAATATCTAAGTCTTTAATTTCTGAACTTTTTTTTATCCTAAACAAATCGTAATGTTTAATTACAAAATTATTAGTTTCATACTCATTAAGTAAATTGAACGTAGGGCTAGTAACCTCTGTAAGTTTTAGTTGCTCATTAGTCTGAAATTTATTAATAAAATATCTTACAAAAGTTGTTTTGCCTACTCCCATCTCACCATACAAAAAAATATATTCACCTCCTTTAAAATATGAAGTTAATTTTTCTGCTAATTCTCTTGTGGACTTCTCTGAAGTTATATCAATTTTGCTATTTTTAATAGCGGTAGGCATCTGGTTTAAAAGGACCTTCTGTTCCTACACTTATATAATCTGCTTGATCTTTAGACAATTTAGTTAATTTAGCCCCAACTTTTTTAAGGTGTAATGTGGCAACTTTTTCATCTAAATGCTTTGGTAATACATAAACCTTATTTTCATAATTTTTGTGATTATGCCAAAGTTCTATCTGCGCAATTACCTGATTAGTAAAAGATGCGCTCATAACAAAACTTGGATGTCCAGTTGCACAACCTAAATTTACCAATCTACCCTCTGCTAATAAAATAATTCTCTTACCACCAGGAAGTTCTATTTCATGAACTTGGGGTTTAACTTCAGTCCACTTATAGTTTTTTAAAGCTTCAACTTGTATTTCATTGTCGAAGTGACCAATGTTACATAATATTGCTCTATCTTTCATGTCTCGCATGTGGTCTGCAGTAACTATATCTTTATTTCCTGTTGCAGTTACAACTATATCTGCTCTACTTATAGCTTCTTCCATTAAAACAACCTCGTAACCCTCCATTGCTGCCTGAAGAGCACAAATTGGATCTGCTTCTGTAACTAATACTCTTGCTCCACTTTGTCTCAAAGATGCAGCACTTCCTTTTCCGACGTCTCCAAAGCCAGCAACAATTGCAATTTTACCTGACATCATTACATCGGTTGCTCGTCTTATGCCATCAACCAAACTTTCTCTACAACCATATAAATTGTCAAATTTTGATTTGGTTACTGAGTCATTTACATTTATAGCTGGAACTAAGAGAGATTTATCTTTTTCCATTTTATTGAGTGCTTTAATTCCAGTAGTTGTTTCCTCTGAAACTCCTTTAACATCTTTCATCAATTCTTTATATTCGTTATGCATTATCGCTGTTAAGTCGCCACCATCATCTAATAACATATTTGGTTTCCAATCAGATTTACCTACGATAGTCTGTTTAATGCACCATAAGTATTCTTCTTCAGTTTCTCCCTTCCAGGCATAGACAGGAATACCTGCTTTAGCAATAGCTGCAGCAGCATGATCTTGAGTTGAAAAAATATTACATGATGACCATCTTACTTCAGCTCCTAAATCAACTAATGTTTCAATTAGTACAGCTGTTTGTATTGTCATATGTAAACAGCCAATAATTTTGGCACCTTTAAGGGGTTTCTTTTTTGAATATTCTTCTCTTAAAGCCATCAATCCTGGCATTTCACTTTCTGCAATAGAAATTTCTTTTCTTCCAAAATCAGCTAATGAAATATCTTTTACTTTATAATTTTCCATGGCTAGGGTTATAACGTTAAGTATTAATTTATCAACATTAGATTAAATTGTTGGAAATCTTATTTCTATCATAGCACCAACATTATCAACTCGATTAGATGCTACAATTTCTCCATCATGTAAATCAACTAGATTTTTAACAATATTTAATCCTAGTCCTGAATGTTCTCCAAACTTATCAGGTCGATTACTATAAAATCTCTTAAATATTCTTGAGGTATCTTTTTCCTTAAATCCTTCTCCTTCGTCAAGTATTTTGACTGAAACTTTATTTTCTAAGGTATCAGAAACATTGATTAAAATGCTGGAACCTTTTTTGCTAAAGGATATAGAGTTATCTAATAAATTTGCAATTATTTGCTCAATTCTGTTTTCTATACCATTAATGAAATATTCTTTTTTTCCATCGTTTTCGTATCTTACATCAATATCTTTTTTAACTTTATGGATATTATTATAATCATCTACAACAGATTGGATAATTGGTTCTATATTTATCCTGTTCATTTTTTCTTTACTTAAAGCAACTTCATCCTTTAACATTTGAGAGTAATCTGTAATTAATCTTTCAATACGCTGAACATCGTGGCTAAGAATATTTATTAGTTTTATTCTTTGATCTTTATCATTTGTATCTTGTAAAATTTCTGATGCACCTTTTAAAGATGCTAAAGGATTTCTAATTTCATGAACAAGATCAGTAGAAAAATTTTCTGCATGTGTTACTCTTTTTTGCAACTCGTTTGTCATGTCTTCAAGAGAAGTTGAAAGAAGACCTAATTCATCGTTTCTATTTTTTAAATTTTCAATGTTTGACTTAGTTTGATTTTTTTCTTTTATAAGTTTGGTATAATGAACTAGATTTTGAATTGGTTTAATAAAATATCTACTTAATACAAATGAAAAAATTAAAATTACGAATCCAACAGATATGGCAGTTCTAATTACAAAAGCCTTTCTCTCATCTGTTGCAGTTTTAATATCATTAGCAATTTCAGTTATTCCTAAATAGCCTACGTTGGATCCATCTCTTTCTACATTTTTTATAGTTGTTAATTTAAATTGATTGAAATTTTCTTGAATGAAAGTGTATGGATTTCCAGATTTTTCAGATTTTGAGTAATCAGTCAAAATATCTTTCAAAGAGACCGACTTTTCTTGATCTATATCAATATTTTTTTCTTCAATATTTTGATCATTTTTATCTTTGCTTAAACTTTCAAATTCAATCTCATCTATTCTTGTTGAAAATGATCTCGGATCAAGATCTAGTGTATCTGTATCTCCAATGAGATTTAAGTTATTATCAAAAAAAATTACTCTATCTAAATTTTGAAATATAAATCTTGTTGAAAATAGAAATTTTCTTATATCATCTGTATTAAATTTTATATTTAATCTTGAAAGATTATCGATAGTATTATTTATAATTTTTATATGATTTTCAGATTTTTTTTTTACTAAGTTTGTTTGAATATTATTTAAGTAAACTATTGTAAATAATCCAATAATTGTAAAGATAACAAAATTAATAAATAAGAATTTTTTTAATATTGAAAGAGTTTTTAAGTATTTACTAAACATTAGCTAACATTCCATCTATATCCACTACCATACCTAGTTTCAATAGCTGAAAAATCAGGGTCTACTTTTTTAAATTTTTTACGAATTCTTTTAACATGACTGTCAATTGTTCTGTCTTCTATATCTGTATCTTCCCTGTAAGCGATATCCATTAATTGCGCTCTTTCTTTTATTATACCTGGTCTTTTTGCCAATTCTTTAACAATTAAAAATTCTGTTGTTGTTAGTTTATCAGGTAATGCTTCCCCATTCCATTCACATTCAAGTTGAGAGGGATCTAATTTTAATCTTCCATGAGAAATTAAACTTTTGTTTTCCTCCAAAAAATTTTTTGAGTCTTTTTTTCTTAACTGAACTCTAATTCTTTCAATTAAAACTTTTATAGAAAAACCCCCAGATTTTTTTACAAAATCATCTGCACCCAGTTTTAGACCTAGTAACTCGTCAATTTCATCATCTTTAGACGTTAAAAAAATTACTGGTAAGGATGTTTTTTTTCTAAGTTTTTTTAGTAATTCCTCTCCATCCATCTTTGGCATTTTAATATCAACAACTGCAAGGTCAGGTGGCATTCTTGATAGTCCAATTAGCGCACTCTCTCCATCTATATAGGTTTGTACTTTGAACCCCTCTTTCTCTAAAGCAATACTTAAGCTTGTGAGTATATTTCTATCATCATCGATTAAAGCTATAGTTTGTTTCTGCATATATTCATTTTAAAAATACTAAATTGTCCTAATTTGGGCAATGGTATTAAATTAATGAAGCATTCCCCAATTATCACCTACATTAACGTCAACTGTTAAAGGGGTAGAAAATGAGTGAAAGTCGCTTTGAGCTACACTTGTCATCTCATTTTTAATTATTTTGATCATCAACTTTTCATCTTTTTTTGGAACTTCAAAGATTAATTCATCATGAATTTGAAGAAGCATTTTTGGTTTAGTAATTTTATCCTCAGACATTTTTTTATTTAATCTTATCATTGCTAGTCTCATTATCTCTGAAGCCGATCCTTGTATTGGAGCATTAATTGCAGCACGCTCTTGAAAATTTCTCACATTAAAATTTTTATCATTTATCCCATTAAAGTGTGATCTTCTTCCAAAAATGTTATTTACATAACCACTTTTTCTGCAAAATTTAATAGTGTTTTCCATATAGATTTTAATTTCTGGAAATTTTCCAAAGTATGCATTTAGAAATTCTTCAGCTTCGTAGTTCGATACACTAATTTGCTTTGCTAAACCATATTGAGAAATCCCATAAATTATTCCAAAATTTATAGCTTTAGCTTTTCTTCTGTGGTCTTGATTTACTTTTTTAATATCAATATTAAATATTTGGCTAGCTGTTAGTGAATGAATATCTTCCTCATTTTTAAACGCTATTTTTAACTCCTTTACATCCGCCAAATCAGCAAGAATTCTCATTTCGATTTGATTATAATCTGCAGAAATTAATAAATGATCTTTTTTAGCCTTAAATGCCTTTCTTATATCTTTGCCGTCATCTGATTTAATTGGAATATTTTGTAAATTAGGGTCACTTGAAGCTAGTCTTCCAGTTGTAGTAGCAGCTAATAAAAAAGAAGTATGGACTCTTTTTGTTATTGGATTAACGTGTTCAGGTAATGCATCTGAGTAAGTATTTTTTAATTTTGATAACTGTCTCCAGTCCAAGATTAATTTAGGAAATTTGTTACCTTTAAATGCTAAATCCTCCAAAACAGAGGCACTTGTTGCAAATCCACCTTTTTTTGTTTTTTTTAAACCTGCTATTTTAAGATCATTGTAAATGATTTCACCTAGTTGTTTTGGGGACCCAATGTTGAAATCTTTTTTTGAAATTTTAAATATCTCTTTTTGTAATGTTAGAATTTTTTTTTCAAATTTTTTAGAAAGGGATGTTAAAAACTTACTATCAATCTCTACACCTTCAATTTCCATAAATGCAAGAATTTTGATTAATGGTTTTTCAAAAATTTCATAAATATTGATCAGTTTTTCGGATTTTAGATTTTTAAGAAATTTCTTATAAAGTCTTAAAGTTACGTCAGCATCTTCAGCTGCATAATCTTTTGCTTTTTCAACTTCTACTTCACTGAAATTGATTTCTTTTTTTCCAGTTCCCACCATTTCTTTGAAAGAAATCGTTTTATGTCCAAGATGTAACTCTGATAATGTATCCATATTATGTCTATTTTTTCCTGCATCTAAAACATAAGACATCAACATTGTATCTTCCATAGCAGACAATGTTATGCCGTGTTTAAATAAAACAATAAAATCAAATTTAATATTTTGACCAATTTTTTTTACACTTGGATCTTCTAATAATTTTTTTAGTTTTTTAATAACAACTTCCTTTTTGATACATTTTGATGATTTGTGACCAATTGGGATATAGCAGGCCTTACCTATTTTTGAAGAAAGCGAGATACCTACAAGCTCTGCTTGATGAGGATCTAGAGAATTTGTTTCAGTATCAACAGCAACCTCTCCTAACTCTTCTGCCTCTTCAACCCACTCATCTATTTCATCTGGGTTAGAAATCAAATAATAATTTTTATTATTAATTGGACTTTGCTTTTCTATATTTTTAGTTTCTGGAACAGAGCTCGTTAAGTCTGGCTCTCCATATGCAGAAATAGCAGAACTTAATAATCTATTAAATTCCATCTCTCTTAAAAATTTATATAATTTATCTTTGTCTATACTTTTTAACTGAAACTCATCTAACTCTCTCTTTATTGGAGATTTATGATCTAATGTCACAAGTTTTTTGCTAATTAATGCTTTATCTTTATTTTCTAAGAGAGTTTCTCGTCTTTTGTTTTGTTTAATTTCATGAGCTGATTTCAATAATTTTTCTAGAGTGCCATATTTATTAATTAGTTCAGCAGCAGTTTTTACTCCTATTCCGGGCACACCTGGTACGTTATCACTACTATCACCCGCTAAGGATTGGACATCTATTACTTTTGATGCATCAACCCCAAACTTTTTAACGATGTCTTCTTCGGTTACAAATTTATTTTTCATTGGATCAAAAATTCGAACATTTTTTTGATATAATTGCATTAAATCTTTATCTGATGAAACAATTGTGACCTTTGCTCCTTTTTTTGTTATTTGGTCGACGTAAGTTGCAATCAAATCATCTGCCTCATAATTAGGTAAATCTACAGATGGTAGGTTAAATGCTAAAACAGACTTTCTTATATATTCAAATTGAGGTGCCAAGTCATCAGGCGCCTCAGATCTGTTTGCTTTGTATTCACTATAGATTTCATTTCTAAATGTTTTTCTGGCAGAATCAAAAATAACAGCAAAATGAGTTGGTTTCTGCAAATTTTGATTTGATTTTGAGTCCTCTAAAAGTTTAAAAAGCATACTACAAAAACCACTAACTGCACCTGTTGGCAGTCCGTCACTTTTTCTACTTAATGGAGGTAATGCATAATAAGCTCTAAAGATATATCCAGAACCATCAATAAGATAAAAATGATCAGTTTTTTGTATTTTACTCATTAAAATTTATTAAATGTTTTGTAGTTAATATAGTCTAAACTTTAATTTAATCTACTAATCACTAGATTATATTAACAATTAAGAGTATTATTAATTTTATGGAATTAACAAAAAATCTTACACAAACTAAAATAATTAAATCTTTGTTAGCTATAGTGCTTGGTTCAATAGCTTTAACTGTTTCTGCAAAAATAAAAATTCCTTTTTACCCAGTTCCTATGACTATGCAAACTTTTGTAGTCTTATTTTTAGGAATTAGCTTAGGTTATAAAATTGGATTAGCTACAATCGGATTGTATTTAATTGAAGGAATTGCAGGATTGCCAGTTTTTTCAAATTCTCCAGAAAAAGGTGTCGGACTTTTATATTTCACTGGTCCAACAATGGGATACTTAATAGGGTTCTTAACAGCATGCTATTTAGCATCTATGATTAAATTTGAGGATAGTTTTTTTGTTGTTTTGGGTAAACTAATAATTGCAACTTCAACAATATATATTTTAGGATTATTGTGGTTAGGGACTTTAATCGGATGGGACAAACCTATTCTAGCTTTAGGAGCAAAACCTTTTTTGTTGGCTGAAATATTCAAAATTGCCATTTTGGCATTATTAGTTAAGAAAATTATAAAAATTAGAAAATTTATCTAGGTGATCTTTTAGAGAGAATTCTTTGAAGAGTTCTTCTGTGCATTTTAAGTCTTCGCGCTGTTTCAGATACATTTCTATTGCAAAGCTCAAACACTCTATGGATATGTTCCCATTTTACTCTATCTGCTGACATAGGATTTTCTGGAGGTGCAGCTTTTTTAGATGGATCTGCTAACAAAGCTTTTTCAACATCTTCGGCATCTGCTGGCTTAGCAAGATAATCGATTGCACCCTCTTTAATAGCCGCAACTGCTGTTGGAATGTTTCCATATCCAGTTAACATTATAATTCTACTATCATTATTTGATGTTTGAATTTCTTTTACTACTTCAAGACCATTTCCATCTCCAAGTCTTAAGTCTACTACAGCAAATCCTGGTTTTTTTGCTTTAACAGCTTCGACACCCTTTTGTACACTCTCTGCTTGAAAAACCTCAAAACCTTTCTTTTCCATTGCTCTTGCCAATCTTTCTCTAAAAGGATTGTCGTCATCACAAATTAGCAGTGATTTATTCTCAAAATCACTGAGGTTTTGAAGTGTTGCTTGTTCTTTCATGCTCCTAATATGGTAACTGAATTAAATTTTTCAACATATGATTATTAAGCAATACTGACCTGAATTATTTGCTTTACATTAGTGATGGTTACTTTATATGCCAGAAAATATTAAAGTTTTTTTATTTTAAAAGACTTTTTTTTATTAAATTTTTTTTGGAGGCATTAGAAATGCAAAAATTTAAATCGGTTGAAGAACTTGTATATCAACTGAAACCTGAAAAACCAGTATATTGTATCAGAAAAAGTTCAATTGAATCTGCAGTAAAAGTTTTCAAAAAAAATTTCTCAGGAACAGTTTTGTATGCTGTAAAGACAAATCCTCATCCAGAAGTAATAAAGACAATTATAGATAGTGGAATAGAGCAATTTGATGTTGCATCAATTGAAGAAATAAAAAGCATAAGAAATTTTAGTCATGATGCAAAATGCTCATACATGCACACTGTAAAAAGTAGAGAAAGTATTAAGGAAGCTTATTTTAATTATAATGTTAAAACTTTTTCATTAGATACTAAGGATGAATTAATCAAAATTATAGAAAGTACAAATAACGCTAAAGATTTGGAATTATTTATAAGAGTGGCAGTTTCAAACGAGCATGCAGAAATAGACTTATCGAAAAAGTTTGGAGCTTTAACATCGGAGGCCATAGGTTTAACTAGATTAGCAAAACAACATGCAAAAAAAATTGGTTTGAGTTTTCATGTTGGATCTCAATGTATGCATCCAATCTCATACGCAAAGGGTATAACCGAGATTGGAAACATAATAAAAAAAACTAAAATAGTTCCAGATTATATAAATATAGGAGGTGGATTTCCAACTATCTATCCTGATTTAATTCCTCAATCATTAAATAATTATTTTAATGAAATTAAAAAAAGTCTAGAAAATTTAAAACTTGAAGCATTACCTAAAATAATTTGTGAACCTGGAAGAGCATTAGTTGCAGAAAGTGGATCAACAATTGTTAGAGTTAACCTAAGAAAGAAACAGAAGCTTTATATAAATGATGGAACCTATGGAACTCTTTTTGATGCTGGTACTCCAAATATTGTTTACCCATCAAAGATGATTAAAGAAAACTCAAATAAAATTATTTCTAAAAAATTAACTGCTTTTGATTTTTTTGGTCCAACATGTGATAGCATGGATTATATGAAGGGTCCTTTTTTACTTCCAAACAATATTAAAGAAAATGATTATATAGAACTTGGTCAGCTTGGAGCTTATGGATTAACTTTTAGAACCCAATTCAATGGCTACTATTCAGATGAAATTTATGAAGTTGAAGATAAACCAATAATGACCATGTACGATAAAAATAGCAATAAAGCTAATATGGTCGCTTAATGACAGACCAAAAAAATCTAGGTCACAATAGTAAAAAAGATTTCTTAAAAAACCCAGTAGAACATATTGATATCACCTCCTTTGATTCAAGAAAGATAATCTCATCAATGGAAAAAATGTCTTTCGTATCTAGAGAGACTGCTAATGCAGCAAATATTTATAATGAAATGTTGAAAGATAAAGATTGTACAATTTTTCTTACCCTGGCTGGATCAACATCGGCTGCTGGATGTATGAATATTTATAAAGATTTAGTTAAATATAATATGGTCGATGCCATTGTTGCAACAGGAGCCTCAATTGTAGATATGGATTTTTTTGAGGCACTAGGGTTTAAACATTATCAAGGCTCACAGTTTCAAGATGATACGGAGTTAAGAAATAACTATATCGATAGAATTTACGATACTTATATCGATGAGGAAGAGCTTCAAATGTGTGACAAAATTATATGTGAAATAGCAAATACATTAGAACCAAGGAGTTACACTTCTAGAGAGTTCATACATGAAATGGGAAAGTATCTGAAAAAGAACTCAAAAAAGAAAGATTCATTAATTGAAACAGCATTTAATAACGATGTTCCAATTTTTTGCCCTGCTTTTACAGATTCGAGTGCAGGATTTGGTTTAGTAATGCACCAGGAAAAAAATCCAAAAAAACATATGACAATTGATTCTGTCAGGGAATTTAGAGAACTTACAGAAATAAAAATTAAATCCAAAGGCTCAGGATTATTCATGATAGGTGGTGGAGTACCAAAGAATTTTATTCAAGATACGGTTATATGTGCAGAACTTTTAGGAAAAGATGTTGATATGCATAAGTACGCTGTTCAAATCACAGTTGCAGATAGTAGAGATGGAGCATGTAGTAGCTCAACTCTAAAAGAGGCAAGTTCTTGGGGTAAAGTTGATATCACGAAAGAACAAATGGTTTTTGCAGAAGCTACAAGCGTTTTGCCTCTTATAGCTAGTGATGCTTATCATAGGGGTGAATGGAAAAGTAGAGATCGAAAAAACTTTACAAAAATTTTTGAATAAAATTGAAATATCTTTCTAATAAAAACGGTTTTCTTGGAATTGACAATAAGGTCAATTTTAAAGAAAAAGTTGTAATAGTTCCGTTTGGTCTTGAAAAAACTGTAAGTTACGGTGGTGGAACTAAAAATGGGCCAAAAGAGATTATTAAAGCTTCTCACCAAGTTGAGCTTTATGATGAAGAATTAAATTGTGAGCCTTACAAAAAGATAGGTATTAAGACTTTAAAACCATTCAAAATAGATAAAAATATTAAAAACGCGTTGAGTAAAATGTCAAAAATAAACCAAGAAATTTTAGATAAAAAACTTTTTCCAATGACTTTTGGTGGAGAACACTCAATCACACCTGGATGTATTGTTCCATTTACAAAGAAATATAAGGATATTTGTCTTTTACACTTTGATGCCCATGCGGATTTACGAGAAAGTTATAATGGTGAAAAATTCTCACATGCATCTGCTATAAAAAGATGTTTAGATTATCCAAATGTTTCATTGATTTCATTTGGGATCAGAAATATTTCTAAAAGTGAAATTCCATTTTTAAAAAAAAATTCTTCTAGAATAAAAATTTTTTGGGCTAAAGATAAAATGAAATGGGATCTTAACAAATTTAAAAAATTGATTAAAAATAAAAAAGTCTACTTAACTTTTGATGTTGACGGACTTGATTCTAGTATTATGCCAGCGACTGGAACTCCTGAACCAGGTGGATTGTTATGGGATGAAACTTTAAACATAATAAAAATTGCTGCAAAAAATTCCCAAATTGTTGGGGCTGACATTAACGAATTATCGCCTATAAAAGGTTTTAATTCATATAACTTTCTTGTTGCTAAGTTGGCTTATAAAATTTTAAGTTATAAATTTTTGTATTAAGCTTTAACAGCCTTAAATGTTCCTAATAATAATCTAAAAGGGATCAACATAACAAGAGCAACGAGTATCTTAACTGTTAAATCTCCTAAAGATAAGGTAATCCACGGAATACCTGTTGCATAAAAAGATATTGAAAAAAATAAAAATGTATCGATCGTAGATCCAATTAGAGAAGATGTTAAAGGAGCAATAAACCACTTTCTTTTTCTTAATTGATCAAATATTTGTACATCCAATAGTTGAGCGACTAAAAAAGCTGTTCCTGAACCGATTGCAATTCTTACTGAAATTAGATCTGCAAAATTTGTTGAGAATATAAGAGTAAAACTTATTCCTATCGCAAAACCAATATAAACAATTTTTCTTGCAACCAATTTTCCGTAAGATCTGTTTGCTAAGTCTGTTATTAAAAAAGCTATTGGATAACTAAATGCTCCATATGTTAATATCTCCTCTAGTCCATAGTATTTAATTGGGAATTGGACTAAATAATTTGATGATAAAACAACTACTCCCATCAAAAATGAGAGAAATAAGAATAATTTATTCATTATGCAGATTTAGCTAAAAGTTTTTTCTTAAATGGGGATTTGATGAGAATACCTTTTTTTAATTTTTTAAGTCTTGGAGATAAGTTTTTATTTTTTACAGTTTTTAAATATTCGTCAAAACTACCTTTTTTATCAACTGATCTAACTCCTGCATTACTCACCGTTAGTTTTAAGCTTCTTTTCATTAGCTCACTAGTAAACTTTACTTTCTTAAGATTGGGCAAAAATCTTCTTTTGGTCTTGTTGTTAGCGTGACTAACGTTATGACCTTTCATAGGAATTTTTCCAGTAAGTTCACATTTTTTTGACATAATAATAGTGCCTATATAAGGTTAGTTGTTGGTGGCGTCAAGTTTAATAGAATTAAGAAAGAGTTTTATTTCCTATAATTTCGCTAAAATTTTTAACACCATCTTTAATCAATAATTCTTTTAGATCTTTTTTAATAATACTGGCGATATTTGGACCTTGAAACACCATTCCTGTATATAATTGAATATAGTCTGCACCCAGTAAAAACTTTTCGTAAGCTGATTGTCCTGAGTCTACTCCTCCTACCCCAATAATCTTAATTTTACCTTTTAATAAATTGTAAAACTTGTTTATTAATAAATTCGATTTTTTCTCAATAGGTTTTCCAGACAATCCTCCTTTTTGATGTCTTTGAATATTTTTTAAAATGTCTCTTGATGAATCTGAGGTGTTTGAAATAATTA
>CABXVD010000011.1 GCA_902515625.1 uncultured Pelagibacteraceae bacterium
CAAAATACTTTGCTCCTCTAAACCCTATAGATGATCTAAGAAAAACGGTGAATGGTAAGCCATATTTTTGAGAGGGCTTTCCAATTAAATTTGAGAGAAAATATACCAATAAAGAACCAACAAGAGTTCCAAAAAAAACAACAAAAGTATTTAACTCATAAATAATATATAAAGATGTTATTAATGAAAATGCTATTACGCTTTGAATGTTTACTGCCCAATAAGAAAACAAATCTTTCCAATTCCAAACTTTGTAATTGGGATTTACACTAACAAGATCCCAGTTAGATAGTGAGTATTTAACTTTTTTACGACTCATATATAAATAATAAACTAATTAATTGTGATACAATATCTTTTTTTAGATATTTAAATTTTTTATATATGAAAAATTTTATTAGAAATAACATTGGTTATTTTGCAATGTTAATGGCTGTTATTGGTTTTGGGTCAGGTCCACCATTTGTAACTTTGGCTTTAAAAGAATTTTTTATAATAGATCTATTAGCTGTACGATTTTTAATCGCATTTGTACTTATGCTTTTATTTTGTATTTTGATGAGGGTTGATATTTCTATAAAACAAGTAGGTCTAAAACCTTTTTTAATGGGATTACTTAATCCATTTCTTGTAACATTGTCTTTTCACGTAGGGTTATTATTGACAAGTCCAATTAATGGGGTGGCTATAATAAGCACACTTCCACTTATACAGCCATTTGTAGCAAAAATATTTTTAAAAGAAAAAATTGAGATTAAAGTAATTATTGGAGTATTAATAACTCTTGTGGGAACCTATTTATTACTTACAAATCAATTTAATTCAGGTGCAGGGAATTATCTTGGTGACTTAATTATCTTTTTAGGAATGCTATGCGCTTCAATAAATGAAGTTATTGGAAGAAAGTTTATGCAAACAAAAGTTAACCAGCTATCTGTAAATACTTTTCAATATTTTACAGGATTTGTGCTTTCTTTTTTAATTCTCTTTATTATTTGGCCAAATTCTAGTTTTCAATACACTTTTCATTTAGACTTTACACCTTCAGTAATGGCTGCATTAACTTTATCTTTTATTACTTTTGCCTCATATTTATTTTACAACTACGCACTAAGAAGACTTCCTTTAGGTCGTATTAGTTTAATGTATCCCCTCACAGGTCCAATCGGAGCAACTTCAGCATGGATAGTAGTTGATGCTGAAATTAATTTTAAAATATTTTTATCTCTTATAATAATTTTAATTGGTACAATAATACCATATATAAATAAAAAATCTTAACTAGGGAGAGGGATACATTACTTCCGGTAACCAAAGTGCAATTTGAGGAAATATTATTATTAATACTAATCCTATTACTTGTATCACCATAAATTGCATCATTCCTAGATATATATCTTTTAAGTCCCAATCAGGAACAACCCCTTTTAAAAAATATGCAGATAAAGCAACAGGCGGAGAGAGCCATGCAGTTTGTAAATTAACGGCAACTAGAATTGCAAACCAAGTTAAATTAAATCCTAGTTCTTGAACTAAAGGTAACAGGATAGGCAACACAATTAACACTATAGGAACCCACTCTAATGGCCATCCTAATAAGAAGATTGCTGCCATCATTATTGCCAAAATCCAATATTTATTAACTTCCAAGTTTAGTAAATAATCAGTTAAAAGAGATGGAGTTCCTAACTTTGAAAAAACAGCACCAAAAAAATTTGAAGCTGCAACTAAAAACATAATTAAAGCCGTAATTTCTAGTGTTTTAATTAAAGCTTCTTTTAAACCTCTGTAAGTGAATTTTTTATATGCTAATGCTAAAATAATAGATCCAAAAGCACCCATACCTGCTCCTTCTGTTGGAGTTGCTAGACCAAATAAAATACTTCCTAAAGCAAAAAATACTAATGCTGCTGGTGGAACTAAGCCCATAAAAAATTCAATCCATACTTTACCCATATTAGTAGGTCTTTCACTAACTGGAAGCACTGGTCCTAATTTTGGATTTAGAAAACATCTTAGTGTAGTATACCCAGCGTATAAACATGCTAACATAATTCCTGGAATAATAGCTGCAGCAAACAAATCTGTTACTGGAATTTCTAAAACTGGACCCATGACTACTAACATGATACTTGGAGGAATTAGAATACCAAGTGTTCCACCTGCACAAATCAACCCAGCTGATAATCTTGTATCGTAACCAGATCTAATCATAGTTTTACCTGCCATAATTCCTAAAATTGTAACTGAAGCTCCAACAATCCCAGTTGCTGCAGCAAAGATTGTAGATACAAACATCACAGCATAGAACAATGCTCCTCTAGTTTTAGATAGCATTAACTGAACAGCATTAAATAATCTTTCCATTAAACCAGCTTGTTCCATCAAGATTCCCATAAAAATAAAGAGTGGAACTGCCGCAAGGGTATTTTCGGTCATTATCATATTGAATTGCAAAGTCATTAGATAGAAGACCAATTTTCCAAAACCCCAATAACCAAATACAAGACCTAAAAATATTAGAGTGAAAGATATTGGAAAACCAATGAAGATTGCAAATAACATGCAACCAATCATTATCGCACCAATAATTTCAGGTGTAAAAAACTCCATTATGGCCATCTTCCTTTAACAAAGGCATAGTAGCTTTTAAGAACTTCAGAAATTCCTTGTATTAAAAGTAAAAAGGCTCCTATAGGCATGCAGCTTTTAAGTGGCCACATTATAGGCATCCATGTTGTATCCATCGCCCTTTGAATTCTTACCTTACCACCCAAACATTCCATCAAATCAGATCTTCCACAAATTGATGTATAGGCGTAATCAAAGCTTACCCAGAAAAATACTAAGAAACCTGGGAAAAAAAATAATAAATATAAAAATAAGTCAACTTTGGCTTGATTTCTCACTTTCCAATTTCGATATAAAAAATCTGCTCTTATGTGTATTCCTTTCGATAAAGTATATGCAGCACCTAACATGAATAAAGCACCAGCTAACATTCTGCTAATATCAAAAGACCATAGGGTTGGACGATTAAAGAAATGTCTTCCAATAACCTCATATACCATAGCAAATATTAAAGGAATTACGATCCAGCAAACAATTTTGCCAGTAATGAGCATATTTCTGTCAATAAATTCTATTGTTTTTGCCATCCAAGGATCCATATCCTTTGGCATTTTCGTGCTTGTTCGACGTTCAGCTATAAGCTCATCAGTTATGTCCAAATTTTCACTTACATTTTCTTGAGACTTTTTGTCAACCATTGAGCAATTTAATTAATTTTGATTATTAAAAAACGGGAATAAATAATATTTATCCCCGTTTTAAATTAAGTTTTACTGTTGTTTTGCAAAAGCAGTTCCGATTGATGCATCAGATGTTTCCATTTGTGCAATAAACGGTACTACAATTTTCGCATGTGCAGTCATGTGCTCATAAACTTCTTTAAAGAAAGCATTTTCTGCAGCGTTCTTTTTAAGAGTTGCTTGAGCAGCATTCATGTACTCAGTGAAATAATCAGCAGGTGTATCCCATAATTTTACACCGTGATTTTCAGTAAGATCAATTAATGCTTTTCCATTTTCTACAGCTCTATTAGTAATGTTTCTAGTAATCATCGCTTCAGATGCAACTTCCATTGCATATTTTTGATGATCAGTTAGAGAATTATAGACATCACCATTGATGTAAATATCACCATTAACTACGTTTTGGTGTAAACCTTGTAGGTAATAGTTTTTAAGAACTTTCTGGAAACCAAAAACTGAGTCTGGTTTTGGACAACACCATTCTGCAGCATCAATTGTTCCTTTTTCAAGCGCTGGTAATATATCACCACCTGATAAAGATACTGATGCTATTCCGATATCTTTGTATGTTTGTCCTGGAATTCCTGGAGGAGTTCTGAATCTATATTTTCTGAAGTCATCCATATTTTTAATTGGTTCTTTAAACCAACCTAATGCCTCAGGTCCTGATGATGCCATCACGAAACCTTTAACGTTCATTCCCATTTCATTCCAAAGTCTGTCGTATAACTCTTTTCCACCATTATCAAAATACCATGCTAACCATGATTTAGTTGATAATCCTATTCCACCACCTGCAACAGGTGATCCAAACAACATAGCAGCCGGGTGATAGTTAGACCAATAGTGTGTCCATGCAGCACCACCATCAACTAAACCTTTGTCAACAGCCTCTAAAGTTTCTTTCATACCAACAACTTCGCCTTTTGATAAAAGTTCAAACACTAACTCTCCTCTAGTTAATTGTGTAACTCTATCAGTCCACATCTTTACGATTTGACCATCATAAGAAGTTTTAGGAAAAGTAAGTTGGATTTTTAAAGTTTTAGCTGAAGCAGTGCCTATTAAAGAAACCGCAAAAACTAAAGCTAAAATCATTGAAGTGATTTTTTTCATTTATTTCCCTCTCTTTTTTTTTGTTTATTAAGACTTAATAAGCCTTAAGTAAACCTTATTGAAATTAAAAAGTAAAGGGTTTATAATATTTGTATTTTTTATGTCTAAGTCCAAATACTAATTATAATTTAGTCTTTGCCTTTTGGATCAAAAGGATAATCCCAAGTATCGCCACCAATTTTTTTTGATATACCTGAATAATCAGTATCTGCGTCACCCTCCTCACAAAAGTCTGAAAATATTTTTAAAGCAGCTTTTCCTAAAGGTGTATTTGCGTTAACTGAATTAGCAGCATCATTTGCTAATTTTAAATCTTTTTTCATCATTGCCGCTGTAAATCCTGGCCTGTATTTATTATTTGACGGAACTCCATCTGTTAAACCAGGTATGGGAGTATAATTTGCTAACGCCCAGTTGTTGCCAGATGCTTCTTTTACAATTTGATGAACTTTTTTAATATCCATTTTTAGTCTCTTCGCTAACATTAAGGTTTCTGATGCTGCTATCATTGATATTCCAAGTGACATGTTATTACATATTTTTACTCCCACTCCACTTCCCTGCTCACCTGCGTGAAGTATTTTTTGTCCCATAATCTCTAAGATTGGTGTGGCTAATTTTACAGCTTCCTGGCTACCACCAACCAAAAAATTTAATTTACCAACTCTAGCTCCCATCACACCACCAGTAACAGGAGCATCAATCATCTTAATACCTAATGACTTTGCGTGATCTCCTATTTTTAATGAAGTTTCAATATCAATAGTTGAACATTCAATAATTAAACTATCTTGAGAAATTTTTGTTAAAACTCCATTTTCGCCAAGATACAGCTCTTGAACATGTTTTCCTTCAGGTAGCATAGATATTACTGCTGATGAATTTGATAAAAGTTCATCCAAAGAATTTACAACATTCAAACCAGTTTCTTTTGCAATTTTAATTGCTTTTTCTGAAACATCAAAAACTTTAACTTGCTTTCCTGCATTTACTAATTGTTGAGCCATAGGATTACCCATGTTTCCAACTCCAATGAATGCTATATGCTTACTCATCTATATTTGAATTTCCTCTATTAATTAATACAGTTTTGCTTTGAGTGAAATGATTTATCATACTATCAAATGCATATTCTTTACCTAGACCACTCATTTTTAATCCACCATAAGATACATTTGCTCTTGGAGCTACACATTGATTTACTTGAACAAAACCTGCTTCAATTTCTTCAACAAATTGAAGTGCTCTTGATAAATTTTGCGTCCATAAAACTGCTGACAATCCAAAGGGAGTATTGTTTGCACTTTTTAATACTTCATCAAATGACTTAAATGGAATGGCGCAAGCAACCGGACCAAATATTTCTTCTTGGCATACAGGTGATTCTACTGGAACACCAGACAGCAAGGTTGGTTCATAAAAGAAACCTTCTTTATGGTCACCACCCTTTTTTTGATTGCCTCCATGTAAAACTTTGGTTGATGAATTCTCCTTGGCAATTTTCATATAATGTAAAGTTCGATTTAATTGTTCCTCTGAAATAATTGCTCCAATATCTGATTTTTCATCTAAAGCATTTCCCATTTTAAGGTTTGTTAACTTATTGACTACACCTTCTAAAACTTTGTCATAAATTTTTTCCTGTATGTAAACCCTAGATCCGGCAGTGCATGCTTGTCCTTGTCTTGTGTATCTCATGCCATCAATCACACCAGGTATAGCAATATCAAGATCTGCATCACTCATAATTATATTAGGATTTTTTCCTCCAAGTTCTAAAGTTACAGGACAAAGTTTAGGAGCAGCTTTTTGAGCTATAATTTTTCCAACACTAAATGAACCAGTGAAAGTAATTTTTCTTACATCAGGATGAGATAATAATGGCTCTCCACATTCTTCTCCGTATCCAGAAATGACATTTAAAACTCCAGGAGGAAGCTCCTGCTGAAAAATTTCAGCTAATAATAAAGCACAGAAAGGTGCTTGTTCAGCAGTTTTCAAAACTACCGTGTTACCTGCTACAATTGCTGGGGCTATCTTTGCAACAGTTAAAAATAAAGGAGCATTCCACGGTACAATAGCGCATACTACACCTATTGGGTCTCTTGTCGTAAAATGCAAAGTATTTGAGATATTAGGAGGATAATTTTCACCTTTTATCTCTCCTGATAAACCTGCAAACATTCTCGTTAGTTCTATTGATGCTGCTGTTTCAGGTTTTGCTTGTGTTCTTAAAGCATTCCCAGTGTCCAAGGCAAGTAAAGTTTCAATCTCATCTCTTCTTTCTTCAAGTTTTCTAGCACCCTGCTCTACCAATCTTCCTCTTTCTCGTGCAGGAATTTTTTTCCATTCTTTAAAAGCACTCAGAGAAGATTTTACTGCATGATCAACATCAACTTTATTACATTTAGGAGCATCACCAATACCTTCTCCTGTACTGGGGTTTATCACCTTAATTTTGCTATCCGTTGATGGAGAAATTAATTTACCATCAATTAAAATCTTATTTGATAATCTTTTTGCATTTTTATTTGCTTTTTCAAAATTACTCAAAAAATCACTCACAATTATATTTCGCCTTCCCTAGTTTTAGCTGCTAACCAACCGCCATCAATTTTAATCTCTGATCCATTAATAAAATCAGACTCACTTGAAGATAAAAAAACTGCTGCACCAACTATGTCAGATGGTCGTCCCCATCTTCCAACTATTGTTTCTTTTCCCCATTTTTCACCATGAGTTGGATCTTCTGCATATTTTTTATTGAACGGGGTGGATATAAGGCCTGGGCAAATTGTATTAACGTTTATATTAGTTCCCTTCAAATCAATTGCTAAGGCTCTGGTCAATCCTAATATTCCACTTTTCGCAGCAACATAACCTACACGATCAGGTCTTCCCATAAAGCTAGCAATAGAACCAAAGTTTATAATTTTACCTTTACCGATTTTTTTCATTTGAGGAATTACTGCTTGGCAACAAATATATGGTCCAGTTAGATTTACAGAAATCATATCATTCCAATCGTTTAAACTGTGATCCTCAAGTTTCTTAACATGCCTTATGCCAGCATTATTAATTAATATATCTATTTGCTTAAATTGTTTAAGAGTTTCTGAAATTAAATTTTTAACACTCTGTTCATTTGAAACATTTGTTTCTACATAAATTGCATCTCCACCATTTTGAATTATAGTTTTAATAACATTTGAGGAATTTTTTTTATCTAAATCTGCAATAACAATTTTAGCTCCTTCTTTTACAAGTCTTAAACAAATTTCTTCTCCTATTCCCTTTCCTCCACCAGTAACAATTGCAACTTTATTTTTTAATTTCATAAGTAATAATAAATATTATTTTTATAACAAATACAAAAAAAAATTATAAATAAAGGCTAATTATATTTTTCAAGAGGCTTATTGCTGTTTACCCAAGATTGTATTCCACCATCAAGTACATATACATTTGTAAAACCCAAATCTTCTGCAAAAGCATTCCCTAAAATTTCAGCTGTTTTTCCATCATGGCTTATAAAAATTAGCTCAATTCCTTGAGACTCTTCCCCTGCTAATGCTCTTATTTTATCCAATAAATAAACATTAAATTTTCCATCAATATCAAATGCTGTTTCTTGAAATGATCCTTTAATTACTCCAGTCTTTTTCCATTGATTATCCAATCTAATATCTAAAGCTACAGCGTTTTGTTTTATTAATTTTTCTAATTTTTTACTATCAATTTTTTCATAGTTTGGATTTAAAACATCTAAAATAACAAATTCAAAAATTAAATTTGAATTGGGTGGTATTAATTCCCCTGCTCCCTTTTCTCCATAGGCTAAACTTGGAGGTATTTTAATTTTTCTTTTAGATCCTTTTTTTTCACCTAATATTCCTTTTTCAAATCCTGGAATAACTTCCTTCATTCCTATTTGAAATACTAAAGGTTTATCTTTGCCAACATTTGTATCGAAAATTTTTCCATCTTCAAAAAAACCAGTGTACTCAATTTTAACCCAAGAATGATTTACCACTTTTAAACCATTTCCTTTAGTATCACTAATGATTTCAATATTTTCTGCAAACAAAACATTAATGTTAAACAGAATTAAAAAAGTTAGAAAAAATATTTTTTTCATTTTAGAGAGATATTAAATCCCTTATACATTTTTTTTTGAACTTTATTACAGATTTCTCTATACTGAGGCAATCCTGCTGGATATGGTATAAATTTTTTTGGCTTACCTGGAATATTGTCACCTTTATACCAAGAATTTTTTGCTTTCATAAATAAAGATTTATTAGCAAGAATATTTATTTCATTTACCCAGTTTTCAGTTTCTTTAATGCCTGGTTCTACTTTGCTGCACCCAACTTTTTCTAAATATTTGATAAACTTTGATATCCATTCTACATGTTGCTCTATCTGGGCAGGTACGTTGGTTAGTACAGAAGGACTTCCTGGTCCAGAGATAACAAAAAAATTTGGAAAATTGGGTATCATAATTCCTAAAAAAGTTTTTGGACCATTTTTCCAATATTTTTTTAATTTAATATTTTTTCTTCCAATTAAATTTAAAGACAATATAGGGCCTGACAACGCATCATAACCTGTTGCAAAAATTATTTTATCAAACTTCAATTCTTCATTTTTTGTCTTTATGCCTTTTTTTGTAATCTTAATTATTGGATTTGTTTTTAAATCAACCAATTGAACATTTTTTCTATTAAATATTTCAAAATAATTTGTATTTAAAGTTGGTCTTTTTGTAGTGAATGGATGTCCAAAATCTGTGAGTATTTTTGCAATATGTTTATCCTTAACTATTCTTTTAATTTTATCTCTTATAAAATTTGATACTATTTTATTAGCACTTATTTTTTTAGTAATATCACTAAAACATGCTCTAAATGATAAACCACCATTTAACCATGCCTTCTCTAAAATTTTTAATCTTTTACTTTCAGTAAATTCAAAAATAGACTTTTTTGAAAAGTGAAACGCATGTCCTCCAGGTGTTTTTTTAAGTAAATTTTTAATATAATTATATTTGTCTAATATATTTTTTATAAAAGTTTTTGTAAGCTTTTTGTTTCTTGCAGGAACACTGTAGTTAGGTGTTCTTTGAAAAACTGTCAGTGATTTTACCGATTTTGCTAATACTGGAGCAATTTGTATTCCACTTGAACCTGTTCCAATTTGTGCAACTTTTTGATTCTTAAAACTTATTTTTTTGTTTGGCCATCTCCCAGTATGATACCATCCCCCTTTAAAGTTTTTAAGACCTCTAATATTTGGTATATTTGTTGCAGATAGTGATCCAACAGCACTTATTAAATATTTACAATAAAATGTTTTGTTCTTATTTGTTTTAACTCTCCATAAATTTTTTTCATCTAAGTAAACAGCTGAATTAACTCTGTTATTAAAAATTATATCTCTTTTTAGACTAAGTTTTTTTTCTACATATTTTAGATATCTTAAAATTTCCTTTTGCTTAGGATATCTTTCTTTCCATTTCCAATTTTTATAAATTTCCTTTGAAAAAGTATAACAATAGATGTGGCTTTCAGTATCACACCTTGAACCTGGGTATTTATTCCAATACCAAGTACCTCCAACTTCTTTACCCTCCTCAATAATAAGAGTTTTGAGGCCTATCTGATCTCTACATTGATGCAATTGGTATAAACCAGAAAATCCAGCTCCTATAATTATTGCGTCTAAATACAATTTTCTTGTCAGGTAGTATGATTTTTAAAAATTTTATTTCCACCTTTGTTTTTGCCACTAATTAAGTGAAGCTGTCTTTGAAGTGAATATCCAATTTTGTCTTCTATGCTTTTGGCTCCTACATGGTCGAAAAAAGATGTGGCAGGCATGTACCTATAAGTAAGTCCAGCCCTTCTCTTTCCAGAATTATTTGCTCTTGACCCATGAAATAAATAAACATCATGTAATGAAAACATTCCTGGATTTAAGTGAACTGATTTTGCTTTATATTTTATTTCATCAATATTTTTTAAAGTTTGATTCAAAGTTACATTTGTAGACTCTAACGTATTGTGCTCAGCCAAATTTCTGTCCAAATGAGATCCTGGTATGTATTGTAATGGACCATTTTCTTCTGTAACTTCATCAATTGACAACCATACTGTTACGGACTCTAATGGTTTGATAGGCCAGTATTCACCATCTTGGTGCCAAGGAGTTTCTTTTCCGTTTTTTTCTTTTTTACAAAATAATGAGGAACCCCAAAGAATTATATCTTCACCTAGTAATTGTTTAACTTCCTCTATAATTTCTGGATAAAGCGCAAATTCTAAAAATTTACTATCCCTTTCATATAATCCACTTACAAATTCGTTATTCTCATCTTTGTGATCTTCAAGATATTTGTCTAAAGCTGAATTTAAATCTTTTACTTTATCTAAGGATAATTGAGCTGAACTTTTTACTAATCCATCAGTATTGTAAGTTTTTATTTGACTATCAGATAGCATAAATAAACGTATTAAATATTTATTTTAATGTCAAATTGTACACTAGTTATCTGGATTATTTAAATTTTTTAATTTATAAAACATTTGATGGAAACTTTTGATTATATAATAATTGGTGCAGGATCAGCTGGATGTGTATTAGCTAATAGACTTACTGCAAATCCTAAAAATAAAGTTTTGCTTCTTGAAGCTGGTGGTAAAGATACCTATCCATGGATTCATATACCAGTTGGTTATTTTAAAACTATGCATAATCCAAAAGTTGATTGGTGTTTTAAAACTGAACCTGATGAAACAATGAATAATAGATCAATAAGATATCCTAGAGGAAAAACTCTTGGAGGAAGTTCATCTATTAATGGTCTTTTATGGGTAAGAGGACAAAGTGAAGATTATAATATTTGGCGCCAATTAGGAAATACAGGTTGGGGCTGGAATGATGTGCTGCCCTATTTTTTAAAATCAGAAAACAATGAATTAGGTAAAAGTGAGTTTCATAATGATAGTGGACCAATTACAGTTGCAAATAAAAAAATTAATTTAAAGCTACTTGATGAATTTCAAAATGCTGCTGAAGAATATGGAATTCCCAAAACTAATGATTTTAATACTGGAGACAATACCGGTATAGGTTTTTTTCAATTTACAACAAGTTTTAATAAACCTGGTTTGAAGTTAAGATGTAGTGCTGCAAAGGGATATTTAAACCCAGCAAAAAAAAGATCTAATCTAAAGATTGTAGTCAATGCGCATGTTCAAAAAATAAATTTTGAGGGAAAAAAAGCTATTGGTGCTAGCTATTATAATGGTGATAAACTTATTGAGGTTAAAGCTAATAAAGAAGTAATATTATCTTCAGGAGCAATCGGTTCCCCCCACATACTTCAAGTATCAGGCATAGGAAATAAAGAAAAGCTTAAAAAACTTGGTATTGATATAGTTCATGAATCTAACGGAGTAGGTTTAAATTTACAAGATCATTTAATGTTTAGACCTGTTTACAAAGTAAAAAATTTGAAATCTTTGAATAGTAAAGTTGAGAGTATATTTGGAAGGTTTATGATGGGGCTTGAATATATTTTAAACCAAAGTGGACCTGTTACAATGGGTGCTAGTCAGGTTTGTGGTTTTGTTAAAAGTGATCCTTCAAGAGCAACTCCAAATTTACAGTTTCACGTCTCCCCAGTTAGTACAGATATTTTGGGAGTAACTCCTATGCATGATTTTGAAGGTATAACTCCTACTGTTGCGAATGTTAGACCTACTAGTAGGGGTGAAATTAATATTGTAAGTGCTGACAGCAGAATTTATCCAAAAATTAAAATGAACTACCTTTCGACTAACGAAGACAGAAAAGTAGCTGCAGAAGGTTTAAAAATAATTCGTAAAATAATGCTAGAGACAGAAACTTTTAAAAAATATGAACCTGAAGAATATAGACCAGGTGTTCATATAACTGACGATGAGGAATTAGTAAAAGAAGGATCAAATTTTACCCAGACAATTTTTCACCCAGTTGGAACTTGTAGAATGGGTCAAGATGAAATGTCAGTAGTTGACGAAAAGCTTAGAGTTAAAGGTGTGAATAATCTTAGAGTAATCGATGCTTCTATAATGCCAAATATAACTTCAGGAAATACAAATGCTCCAACAATAATGATTGCAGAAAAAGGTGCAGACATGATACTACAGCATTAATGTTTGCTGAATTATTTGCTCCTGAACAAATAGCAATCTTAACACAAATAATTTTAATTGATCTAGTTTTAGCTGGAGATAACGCAATTATCATTGGTATGGTTGCATCCAAATTTCCACCTGAACAAAGAAAAAAAGTTATTTTCTGGGGTATAGGGGGTGCAGTAATACTCAGAATAATATTAACACTTCTTACTGCTTATCTTTTACAGATTACAGGTTTAAGACTTATTGGAGGACTTTTATTACTTTATATTGTTTACAAACTTTACGTCGATGTAATTAAAGGATCTGAGAACGATGAGGACATTAAAGTAGATAATTCAAGTTTTTTAAAAGCAATTTGGACTGTACTTTTAGCTGATTTCACAATGAGTTTAGATAATGTTTTGGGTGTTGCGGGTGCTGCTGGTGAACATTATGGACTTCTTGTATTTGGTTTAGTTTTGTCAATTATATTAATGGCAACTGCAGCAACTTTAATTTCTGGATGGATTAAAAAATACAGATGGATAGCTTGGCTTGGATTATTAGCAATTTTAGTTGTTTCAGTTGAGTTGATTTACACTGATATTAAAATATTATTCTTATAATGTATCTTCAAAAAATAAATCTCAAAAAAAAATACGCTTTAGTGACCGGTGCAGGAAAAGGGCTTGGAAGAGCTTGTTCTATTGCATTGGCAGAGGCAGGAGCAACTGTAATAGCATTGAGTAGAACTCAATCTGATTTAGATAAATTGGAAAAAGATATAAAAAAAGTTAAAGGAAAAATGATAAAGATTCAATGTGATGTAATGAATTATCAAGATCTAAAAGAAAAATTAAATAAAATTAAAATTATTGATATTTTAGTAAACAATGCTGGAACAAATATTCCCGAACCTTTTGAAAAAATAAAACAAACTAGTATGAACTATTTAGTAGATTTAAATCTCAAAGCTGCATTCAATGTTGCTCAATTAGTTGTAAAAAAGATGATAAAAAATAAAAAAAGATCTGGTTCGATTATAAATATGTCTTCACAACTTGGTCATGTGGGAATGATTGGAAGGAATGTTTATAACATGACTAAATTTGGTATTGAAGGTCTAACAAAAGGAATGGGTGTTGAATTAGCAAAAAAAAATATCAGAGTTAACTCAGTAGCTCCGACATTTGTTGAAACCCCAATGGTAAAAAAATTTTTTAAAAATAATAAGTTTAAAAAACTTGTTTTGGGAAAAATACCAATGGGAAAAGTTGCAACTGAAAGTGATATTGCTACTACAGTTTGCTTTTTAGCATCCTCAGCTTCCTCTATGATTACCGGAACATCAATTATAATAGATGGCGGATGGACGGCTCAATAATTTATAGAATTCTTCTAGTTTTATTATTTTTAATATCTCCTGTATATGCAATTGAGTTTCAAGGAAAATTTTTACAAGGTCATTTCATACTTGGTCTCACTGACCCAAATGCTAAGATTTTAGTTGGGAAAAAAGAGGTTAAAGTCTCAAAGGATGGAGACTTTGTTTTTGGAATTGATAGAGATCAAAAATATGATCTTACTTTTACAAAAATTCTTAATGGAAAAAAAATAATATTTACAAAAAAAGTTCTAAAAAGAAAATATAATATTCAAAGAATTGATGGTCTCGAAGAGAGTAAGGTTACTCCACCTGAATCTGTATATAAAAGAATTAAAAAAGAAAATAATGCAATAGGTGAAGCAAGAGCAATAAATTCAAATCTGCAATTTTTTAAAGAAAAATTTATTATGCCAGTTGAAGGAATTATAAGTGGCGTTTATGGAAGTCAAAGGGTTTTAAATGGTAAACCGAAATGGCCACACTATGGAATTGATATTGCTGCTGAACAAGGGACGATGATTAAATCCTCTGGATCTGGAACTGTAACTATGGCAGAAGATGATTTATATTATACTGGAGGAACTGTTATAATGGATCACGGCCATGGAATTTCTACAATATACTCGCATCTTGAAAATGTTTTAGTATCAGTGGGTGATAATATTAATCAAGGAGATATCATTGGAACAGTTGGTTCAACTGGAAGATCAACTGGCCCACATCTAGATTTTAGAGTTAATTGGTTTCAAACTAGACTAGACCCAATGTCTATAATAAATTGAATCATGCAAACATTAATACTTATAACATTAGTTATTGTTATAGCTTGGGTTTTATTCAGGCCGATTAACAAAAAAGAATTAGACAGATATAATGATAAAGACTGGCCTGATATGGATTTACATTAAGAATTTAAAGATGGCTGTTTCTTCATGTCTTCTTTTTTAATACCGGCAACCCTAACTGGTTTTTTCATCGCATCTCGTCTAAATGGTTCACCAAGCTCTTGATTTAAAATTACCTCAATAAAGGTTGTGATTCCCTTTTTTTGATCATCACAAGATTGCTTGATAGCATTGGTAGTTTCTTCCATTGTTTTAACTGTTACCCCTTTTAAACCACAAGCGTCAGCTACTTTTGCATAGCTAAGTTCTGGATCAAGCTCTGTTCCAACAAAATTATCATCAAACCATAAAATAGAATTTCTTTTTTCTGCTCCCCATTGGTAGTTTCTAAATATTACCATAGTTATTGACGGCCATTCTTCTCTTGCACATGAGCTCATTTCATTCATGCTTATTCCAAATGCTCCATCACCTGCAAAACCAATTACTGGTGTATCTGGACAGCCAATTTTTGCACCTAAAATTGACGGAAAACCATATCCACATGGTCCAAATAATCCAGGTGCTAAATACTTTCTTCCTTTTTCAAATGTTGGATAAGCGTTTCCAATAGCACAATTATTTCCAATATCACTTGAAATAATAACATCCTCGGGCATACCAGCTTGAATTGCTCTCCAAGCTTGTCTTGGAGACATTCTGTCAGAGTCTCTTTCCCTTGCCTCCTTATTCCAAACTGTTCCTTCATCGTCATCTTCATGATCAAGACTAGATAATTTTTGTAACCAAGCAGATTTAGTTTGATGAATTATATCTTTCCTTTTTTGTCTATCTTTGTCACCCGCTGTTGTAGAAAGTTGAGCAAGCAATTGTTGAGAAACTAATTTAGCATCTCCACAAATACCAACTGAGACTTTTTTTGTTAAACCAATACGATCTGAGTTCATATCTACTTGTATAATACTTGCATCTTTTGGCCAATAATCCATTCCATAACCTGGCAATGTTGAGAAAGGATTAAGTCTTGTTCCCAGTGCCAAAACAACATCTGCTTTTTTAATTAATTCCATTCCAGCTTTTGAGCCATTATAACCTAAAGGTCCTGCAGCTAACGGATGACTTCCTGGAAAGCTATCATTGTGTTGGTAACCTGAACAAACTGGAGCATCTAATTTTTCTGCAAGTTTTTTACAATCTTCAATAGCACCTCCAATGACAACACCTGCTCCAGATAAAATTACTGGAAATTTTGCGTTAGATAATAAGTCAGCTGCTTTTTTTATTGCATCCACACCACCGGCTTGTCTTTCTAATCTTACGATTGGAGGAAGATCTATATCAATAACTTGTGTCCAATAATCTCTTGGCACATTGATTTGCGCTGGAGCTGATCCTCTTATAGCTTTTTCTATAACTCTGTTTAATACCTCAGCCATTCTAGATGGATCTCTAACTTCCTCTTGATAACAAACCATGTCTTTAAATAGATTCATTTGTTCAACTTCTTGAAAACCACCTTGTCCCATAGTTTTGTTAGCCGCTTGAGGTGTAACTAATAAAAGTGGCGTATGATTCCAATAAGCAGTTTTAATTGGTGTCACTAATCCTGTAATTCCAGGACCATTCTGAGCAATAACCATTGACATTTTTCCTGTAGCTCTTGTGTATCCGTCCGCAATTAATCCACCATTAGTTTCATGAGCAACATCCCAGAATGTAATACCAGCATCTGGAAAAATATCTGAAATTGGCATAAAAGCGGAACCGATAATTCCAAAAGCGTGTTCGATACCATGCATTTGTAAAACTTTTACAAAAGCTTCTTCCGTTGTCATTTTTGTCATAAAACTAGAACCTCTCTAATGTGTAAATTTAAAACTATTAAAATTCATTGTTAATTTTAGCGATTAATATATAAGATTTTGAAAAATTCAAACAAACAAATCGACACTATATATGGCTACAGACATTATAATTCACGACAAAAAAGATAATGTAGGGGTGGTAGTAATAGAAAAAATCACTCCAAAGCAAGATTGTTCTTGCTGGATAATGGAAGATGATAGCACAGTAAATATACAATCATTAGATGAAATACCTTTGGGTCATAAAATTGCTATGACTGATCTCAATGAAGGTGATACAATTTTAAAATATGGTCATGATATTGGTAAAGTTGTCAAATCAACAAAAAAAGGTGAGCATGTACATGTTCACAATGTAAAAACTAAAAAGTGGTAATTTATGGAAATTCCAAAAAGTTTTTTAGGTTATAAGAGGGAAAATGGCAGAGCAGGAACAAGGAATCATGTAATTATTCTTCCTGTTGATGATATATCAAATGCATGTGCTGAAGCTGTAGCAAACAATATTAAAGGGACAATTGCACTTCCACATTCTTATGGAAGACTTCAATTTGGAGCTGATTTAGAACTTCATTTTAGAACAATGATTGGTACTGGTTGTAACCCAAATGTTGCAGCAGTGATTGTTATTGGAATTGAACCTAAATGGACTAAAAAAATTGTAGACGGAATTGCAAAAACTGGGAAACCAGTTGAAGGATTTCATATAGAGAGTACAGGTGACATTGGTACAACGATGAAAGCCTCAAAAAAAGCACAAGAATTTGTGATGTGGGCCTCTGAAAAACAACGAGAAGAATGTCCTTTAAGTGATTTATGGATATCAGTTAAATGTGGAGAATCTGACACTACATCAGGTTTAGCAGCAAACCCAACTGTTGGTAATTTAATGGATAAATTAGAGCCATTAGGTGTTCATTTGTGTTTTGGTGAAACATCAGAGCTTACAGGAGCGGAAAAAATTTGTGCTACAAGAGGTGCAACTGAAGAAGCTTCAGAGAAATTTATGAATACTTGGAATAATTATAATGATTTTATTTTAAAGGAAGCAACAGATGATCTTTCTGAAAGTCAACCTACTGCAGGAAATATAGCTGGCGGACTTACAACTATTGAGGAAAAAGCTTTTGGAAATTTTCAAAAGATTGGAAACTGTAAATTTATTGATGTTCTTGAACCTGCGGAAGAACCAAGTAAAGGAAAAGGTTTATATTTTATGGATACTTCTTCAGCTGCGGCTGAATGTGTAACACTTCAAGCAGCAGCAGGTTTTAATATCCATTTATTCCCCACAGGCCAAGGTAACATTGTTGGAAATCCAATTGAACCAGTTGTTAAATTAACTGCAAATCCTTTGACAGTAAAAGGAATGGGTGAACATATTGATTGTGATGTTTCAAAAATTCTAACACGTGAGATGAATATGTCTCAAGCAGGAGATGAATTAATCAAAACAACTTTAAGGGTAGCTAACGGAAGATTAACTTGTGCAGAGGCTTTAGGTCACAAAGAATTTGTGATGACTAAGCTCTACAGAAGTGCATAAAGTTTTTGTGCCTGTTAATTATCAATATCTGAAGTCGATTATACCAGGAGTTGGTTTAGCGTTAGTATTTTGTTTATTTTCTCAAGGTATTAACAACGTTTTAGCCATAGAAATTTTTGGAACAACCAAAAGCCCAATTTCAACAGTTCTTATAGCAATATTGCTTGGAATTATAATGGGTAATGCATTTACTCCCCGACCTGGCATGATGATAGGTTTAGATTTTACCCAGCAATATATTTTGAAATTAGGAATAATTTTTTTAGGAATAAGATTAAGTTTTTCTGATTTGATTAAATTTGGATCAATAGCAATACCGTTAGTAATATTTTGTATATTAGGAGTTTTAGTTTTAATAAAACTACTTATAAAAAAAGTTCCCATATCTTCAAAAATGTCTTATCTCATAGCAATTGGAACGAGTGTTTGTGGAGCAACAGCAATAGTTGCTACTGCTCCTGTGATAAATGCCAAAAAAACTGAGGTTGCTTATGCAATTGCAAATATTACATTATTTGGAGTAATTGCGATGCTGATTTATCCATATTTTGCAGAATGGTATTTTAATGACAATGCCCTAGAGGCTGGTTTATTTCTTGGTACTTCAATACATGAAACTTCACAAGTAGCTGCTGCTGGATTAATTTATGATCAGCAGTTTAACAATCCAGAAACATTAGATGTTGCGACAGTAACTAAGCTTATTAGGAATACCTTTTTAGTAATACTTATTCCTTTATTTGCTTATTTATATAACAGAGGTGAAGTTAAAGATAAAAAATACTCTATATTTAGTATTTTTCCTTATTTTGTGATTGGTTTTATTGGCATGATAATTGTTAGAAACTTAGGTGATCAATTTTTTTCAACTGAAAATAATAATTTTTATATGTGGTTAAAATTCATAGAATATTTAAAAATTCTAACGACAGTGTTTTTAACGATGGCAATGGCAGCTGTAGGAATTTCAATAAATATAGGTGAGCTTAGGTCGATGGGTTATAAGCCATTTATTGTAGGTTTAATTGCTGCTGTAACTGTTGGAATTATAAGCTTAATATATATTGAAACTGTTAAACAATTTTTATTTTAAGATTTAATAAAAATTTTACCTTTTAGATTTGAAATAAATCGTCTTAAAAAAGCTGCAGCAATTCCTAATATAATAGCAAACATAATTGAGAATAGACCATAAAAGAAAGGCATCTCTTTTGAAAAGTCTATGATAAATCTAGAGAAAAAATTTAAATCTGATTTTACTGATATTGAACTTCCATTTATAACTTCATCTGCAAAAAAAGTATCGTATGCAATGGCTATACCTACAATTAAAAGTAAAATTGCAAGCAAAGCTCTGAGTCCTGAACTATCAATTCTTTCACCAAGTTTTTGTCCAAGCTGCACACCCACTATTGAACCAATAACTAACATTAGAACTAATAACAAATCTATTGAACCATAGTTGAATGAATGTAAGAAAGTTACAATTACACTTACGAAAATAGTCACAAATAAAGAAGTTCCAGGAACTAATTTTGTTGGCATCTTTATTATATAAATCATTGCTGGAACTAAAATAAAAGCTCCACCAATTCCCATAATTGCAGCAATAAATCCGACAATTAGACCAATTATAATTGGAGTAAAAATACTTTCATACAACTTTGATTTTGGAAATCTCATTCTTAGAGGAAGACCATGTATCCAGTAATGAACGTGAGCTTTTTTTTTTGCTAAAACATTTCTCTTTGCTTGATCAATTTCTCTCAAACTTTCCACTAGCATCAGAGTTCCAATGATTGCAAGTATATACATGTAAGCTAATGAAATTACCGTATCTATTTTTCCAATACCTTTGAAATATGTGAATGTATAAATTCCTAATGTGGTGCCAATCGCTCCACCAATAACTATCATAAAACCCATTTTATAATCTAAAATATTTTTTAAATAGTATGTAGTTGATCCAGATACTGAGGTGGCTAAAATATTATTTGCTTCATTTGCAACTGCATAAGCGGGAGGAATACCTAAAAAAATTAAAAAAGGTGTCATTAAAAATCCACCCCCAACTCCAAATAATCCTGATAAGACTCCAACAATTGCACTTAACAAAAGTATTTCTATAGGATTAACAAATACTTGTGCGATTGGTAAAAAGACTTCCATATAAACTTAAAAAATGCGGCTTAAAGATAATTTAGTTAAAAGTAACAAAAGTTCCAACTAAAATTACACTCCAGTATGCAAGTAAACTCATTAAAATACCTACTTTAATATATGACGATTTTAATCTGGGGAGTTTATTTAAAATTTTTATTTCTGAAAGGTGCATTTATCACGTCAATACACCCACTGAAAAATTTGTCAAATAATTATTTAATTTATGCCTATTTTTTTTTTAATAAATTGTTGCACCATAAACTTTGATAAGATTGTCTTCTACACCTAGAACTAATCTACCTAAGAACTCTCCAGGGAGTTCCTTATTCGTTTGTTTTATCAAAACAGTTACGTGCTCCCCTCGTCTTAAGCATCCAAAAGGTTCAAAAGTTTCCTTTAGATTTACAATTAATTTATTATTTGCCCATTGTTTACCTAGTTCAACTTCATTTGCTCCAAAGAGCATCTGAGTAGAGAAATCTTTTGTAAATCCTCCATAATCTTTAAGATTAGATGATTTTACTAAATTATCCCAGATTGGTTTGGCTAATTCATATATTTCATCATCAGTTTTAGATAAAATATCCATATTTATTTGTAATTTAAGTTTTAAGAGGCTTTTTTCTTCTCGTTCTCATCCACGATATGATAAACGGGAACCTTTTCAAGACTAAATTTACCTGTCTTAGGATCTCTTCTAGAAACTGTTAGGCAGTGCCAGTTTTCATCATCAAGCTTCATATGATCTCCTCTATAATAATAACCCGGCCATCTAGTTTCTTCTCTAAACATTGTATGTTCTGTTACACACTGAGATGTAATAGCTCTGTGTTTAAGCTCCCAAGCTCTCATAAGTTGATGATAATCTTCAGCTCCAACATTTTCTAGATCTTCCTCTAACCAAGTCAAAAGCTCCAAACCTCTTTTTAACATGTTAGCATTAGTCATGTAGTTAGTCGCTATACCACCAACATATTCATCCATAATCCTTTGCAAACGTTGAAGTCCTTGAATTGGAGAAATATAACTAGGAGATACTGTTCCACCAGTTATTTCATTTTGAGCAACTTTGTAGGTTTCGAGGGGTTTATAAACTTTAGCTTTAAAATCGTCACATTGTTTATCTGAGACCTTTAAACCTTCAGCTTTTTTATCCTCAATGTATTTAACAGCAGCTTTTGCAGCTAATCTGCCTTCTGTAAATGATCCAGAAGAAAATTTGTGTGCGCTTCCACCCACAGTGTCTCCAGCACCAAATAACCCATCAATTGTAAGCATTCTGTTATATCCCCAGAAATATTCTGGAGGAGACAAATCTTCAGGTCCACTAACCCAAGCTCCTGAACATGTAGCATGCGAACCCATAACATATGGTTCTGAAGTTGTTAGTTCTGGGTTTGTGTACTTTGGATCAATATTTTGGGATGCCCAAACTACGGCTTGACCTACTGTCATTCCTAAAAAATTTTCCCAGCCTACAGTTTCTAAATGTGGATCTTGAAAAGCCTCTGTTGTAACCATTTGAATTGGTCCACCGCCTGCCATAGTTTCTTGAATAAATGCATGATTTCTTAGACAAGTTGGTGTTGGATGATGATCAATGTACTCACCTACTAATTCTTTAGTTTGATCATACCATTTTTTTTCGTAGTTTTCGCCATTAGCATTTTGAGTATAAGTTTTTAAGTGCAAAAAGTATGCACCAACAGGACCATAACCATCTTTAAATCTACATAACACAATTCTATTTTCCATTTGTGTCATTTTAGCTCCAGCAGCAATTGGTAATGCATAAGCTGAACCATTACTCCAAGGAGCATACCATGTTCTCCCCATTCCTTCGCCGACTGCTCTAGGTTTGAATATATGCGAAGCACCACCCGCTGAAACAATTACAGCTTTAGCTCTAAAAACATGAAAATCTCCGGTTCTCATATTAAATCCAACAGCACCACCTACTCTATTTTCTTGAGCTTCATCCATCAATAGATGAGTGATCATAATTCTATTATAAATTTTATCTGCAGATTTTTTTGCTGCCTCTGCAACAATTGGTTTGTAGCTTTCACCATGTATCATGATCTGCCATTTTCCTTCTCTTAAATATCTTCCAGTTTCTTCATTCTTCATCATGGGAAGACCCCATTCATCGAACATGTGAACAGTGGAGTCCACGTGACGAGCCATGTCGTAACCTAAATCTTCTCTTACCATTCCCATTAAATCATTTCTTGCATATCGAACATGATCTTCAGGCTGATTTTCACCCCACTGCATTCCCATATAACAATTAATTGCATAAAGTCCTTGAGCAACAGCTCCACTTCTATCTATGTTAGCTTTTTCAACACAAACAATTTTCATGTCTCTGCCCCAGTGTCTTGCTTCAAAAGTAGCACCTGTACCAGCCATACCACCGCCAACAACTAAAATATCACAATCCTCGTAATGTGTTTTATGTTTTGCCATTAATAATAAACACCTTTTTTAAAAGAATCTTTTGGAACACTTGGTAGTTCACCATCAATATTAAGTCCTTCTGGTTCAGTATATAATCTTTGAGAATTAATCTCTCCTTGATTAGGTTTATCACCTTCAGCTAATTTAGGAATAAATTTACCCCAAGGTTTTGTTGTTATTGGTGAGACAAAGTCCTTAGTAGTTCCATTTCTAAATTTAATCTTCCAAGAAATAGTACCTTTTTCTTCTTCTCTTCTAACTCTTACACTGTGGCCCATCGGAGCGAAGTCAGCATAACCTCTAACATCAATTGCATGATTAGGACAAGCTTTTACACATGAGTAACACTCCCAACAAAAATTAGGTTCTATATTTTTTGCACGTCTTATATTTTCATCAATGTGCATTATATCTGAAGGGCAAATATCTACACAGTGACCACATCCGTCACATCTGGTCATATATACAAAAGTTGACATAATTTAATTATTTCCTTTTCTTGTTATCATATTAATAATGTTTTGGCTCTTCTCTTTTTATACCTAAGCCAAATTGCTCAGGTGCGTCTGCAGGTGGTGGTAGATTATCTCTTGAACCATCCGCTTCTGCTAAATTTTTCTGTATTGCTGCTCCAGGTTTATAAAACATATGAGCAAACTTAGACCAATATATTCCTCCAAATAAAATTAAATTTGAAACTACAAATAAAGTTAAAAATAAATATGATAATCCAGTTTGTCCATTAAACTGAGTATATGACCATAGCAATCCAAACGTTGCGCAAGCTAATAGAGCTAAAACAAATAAGTCTGCCTTAATAATTCTGTACCATGGATGTGCTTCGGCTGAAACATCTACTCTTAAAAAAAACCAGAACCAATATCCACCAACACATGTTAGTATTGCTCCTATATGCCATATCATAGACCAAATGGTTGAAGATGATTTTTCTACACCTGTATAGCCAAAAACTAAAACGGCAGATGCAACCCAAAATAAAATTGTACCATACATTCCAAGTACATGCGCTAATCTTCTTTTACCAAACCCAAGCTCAGAGGTAGTGCCAATATCGTAAACAGTTGTCTTTGCGACGATAGATACTTTTTCCCCTACACCAAGTTCTTTTGTTGCATTAAGTTTTGCTTTTTTAGCATTATTAAAAAAATATGTTAGATTCCTGTGAGAAATCATTTGGATAATTGTTCCAGCTGCAATTAATAATACCATTGCAATAATAAAACTTTGCATAGCAAGTGGAGAAACTGTCTCTGCTAAAGCAGAAAATGGATTTGTATTTAACATTTTACCCTTAAATTAAATTATTTTGATCTAATTTAAAAGTTTTTCTAATCTAGTTAAATCTTCATATCAACATAAACTATTGGTTATTTTGTCCTTAATAACAACTTAGAATTTATATTTTTCGTTTGTAGTGTTGATTTTTAGGAATTACAGACCTAACTCCACCTTGGGGATTCTCTACATCTCCTTCTCTTCTAGGTATGATATGAATGTGACAATGCATAATAGATTGTCCTGAAATTTTTCCAGCATTTGTTCCAATATTAAAACCTCTGACAGTATTATCTTTTTCTAGGATATCTTTTTTAATAACTTTAATCAGATCGTTACATGCAACGAGTTCTTCATTAGTTAAATCAAAATAATCACTAAGATGCCTTTTGGGTATGATCAAACAATGAAGATTGGATACAGGATAAGTGTCATAACTTGCATATGCTAATTCATTTTCGTGAGCAATGCCGCTAATTTTAGAATTACAAAAAAGACAGGGGTTATTTGGATCTTTAGTCATTTATTTATACCTTGGGTATTTTTTTACTGATTGTAAATAATGATTGTTTAGCAAATTGAATATTTTTAAACTTTTTCTTTTCCACTTAATTTTATCAACAGTCTTTACAGAAGCCACTCCTTTACCAGATCCAATCAAAATAATTTCATCATATTCACTTAATGTTTTAAGCAATATTTCTTTTTTAATCACACTTTTAATTTTAGACTTAAAAAATTTGTAAGTAATTCCTTTATAACAATTGATAGGAGGAGAATATAT
>CABXVD010000012.1 GCA_902515625.1 uncultured Pelagibacteraceae bacterium
CTTATTGAACCATACACATTTATAAAAAATAAAGAGTACATTTTGGGTAATCAAATAAAATTTTACATAGAAAAATTTGTTAATTCGACACCTATATTTGATATACACACTCATCTATTCCCATCTAAATTTAAGAAATTTTATAATGTAGGTTTAATTAAACTTTTAAATTACCATTATTTAAAAGCTGAACTTTTTTCATTAGGAAAGATTAAAATAAGTTACTTTAATAAACTTGATGATCATAATAAAGCAAAAGTTATTTGGAATAATCTATTTTTAAATCGTTATCCTTTATCAACTGCTACTCAAGGAGTATTAAAAATTCTAAAAATTTATGGGGTCAATGATGTAAATCAAAAATTTGAAAAAATATTAAAAATTACTAACGAAAATCAACTCTCTGAAGATGATATTTTTAAAATAACTAACATTAAACAAGTAGTAATGACCAATAATCCTTTTGATAAAAATGAAAAATTCATACTAAATTCTAATAAGGATAGTAATTATTTGCCATCTATAAGATTAGACGATTTATTTGTTGATCATGAAAGTAGTAGTAAAATATTTTCTTCAAAGAGTTTAAAGGATAATGAAAACATAAAAAAAATTTTAAATGAAATACAATCAATAATTAAACTAAACAAACCCTCATATTTTTCATTATCATCAGAAAATTTAAATGAATTTCAAAATGATTTATTTTTTAAAAATTTTTTTCCTTTGTTGCAAAAATCAAATACACCAATGATGTTATTGATTGGAGTTAAGAGAGAAGTGAACAAATTATATAAAGATGCTGGAGATGGTATTGGAATTTTAGATTTGGACAATTTAGAAAAAATTTTAAGAAAATTTCCAAAAAATAAATTTCTCGTTTCTTGTCTTGATTTTAAAGATCAATTTCGATTAAATGTTTTAGCAAGAAAATTCCAAAATTTAAAAATTGTTGGTTTCTGGTGGTTCAATAATAATGAGAGTATTATCGAAAACTTGTTAAAACAAAGATTTGAATTACTTGGGGACAATTTTATTTTACAACATTCTGATGCAAGAATATTAGACCAATTAGTTTATAAATGGTTAGATTTTAAAAGTATTTATATAAAAGTTATGGTGCAAAAATATCATAAACTTTTAAGCCTTGGATATAAAATTAAAACAACAGATTTAGAAAAAAAAATAAACTTTCATTTTGAAGAAATGCCAAAAAATAATATTAGATTAAAATGATCTGGATATTACCTATGGCCGGAAATGGCAAAAGAACAGCAGCATTAGGTAAATTTAAACCATTTATCAAAGTAAAAAACAAAAAAATTATTGAGTGGTTTCTAATTAGTATAAAAAATAAAATAAAAAATAAAGATACTATTATTTTGATTACAACCAAAGATTTTGAAAAAAAATTTAATTTTGAAAAAAATATGAAAATAATTATAAAAAAATATAAATTAAATATAAAAAATTTAATTTTTAAGTTTATTGATGCAACACCAAAAGGCCCAGCTTACACAGTCTATTCAATTAAAAACATTTTAATATATTTGAATAAGCCATGTATTGTTGTCAATCCAGATCAATACATTGATTTTGATTTACCTAAAAAAATAATTAAAGATAATTTGTATTTACCTATACATTTTAATAATCATGGTAATTCAAGTTATGTTAAATTAAATAAAAGAGGAAAAATAGTAGAAATTAAAGAAAAAAATTTGATATCTAATTATGCAAGTAGTGGAGTGTATATATTTGGTTCAACATTATTATTAAAAAGAATTTTAAACCAAATAACTAAAATTAAATTAAAAAATGAAATAAATATGAGTGAATTAATAAATAAGTTTTTAAAAAAAAATAAATCAAAAGTTAATCCATTAAATACTCTAGCAAAATATGACTTAGGAAATGTCAAAAATATAAAAAATTTCTCAATTAAAGATTTTAAAGTTAATTAAATGTGTGGAATTATAGGGATTTTTGAACCAAATAAACATAATGGAAATTTAATAAGTGATTTAATTCAAAATATAAAGCACAGAGGTCCTGATCACACTGGAATTTGGAATAATAAAAACATCTCTTTAGGTAATACAAGGTTAAAAGTTGTTGACTTAAATGAAAACTCAAACCAACCATTTATTTCAAGAAACAAAAGATATGTAATGGTATTTAATGGTGAAGTTTACAACCACCAAAATTTAAAAAAAAAATATAAAATTAAAACTAAGACAAGTAGTGATACAGAGGTCATAATTGAGCTATTTTCCAAAATAGGAGAAAAATGCTTCAATCTTTTTGATGGAATGTTTTCAATAGCTATATTTGATATAATAAAATGTAAATTATACTTATCTAGAGATGCTTTTGGTATAAAACCCCTTTACTATTCTATAAAAAATAAAAAATTAATCTTTTCATCAGAAATTAAAGGAATTACTAGTCAAAAAATTAAATATAAACAGAATGACCAAAACATAATAAATTTTATAAAATGGGGTGGGTTAGATCATTCAAATGAAACATGGTATAAAAATATTAAAAATATTAGTCCAGGATCAATACTAACTATAGATAAAAATTTTTTTATTTCAGAAAAAAAATATTATTCTCTTAGTGAAAAAGTAAAAAATAAAAAAATTTATCAAGATAATATTCCATTACAATTTAAAAAATTACTAGAATCATCGGTAAAAAAACAATCAGAAACAATTAGATCTATAGGAACAAATCTATCTGGGGGTGTAGACTCCTCAATCGTAACATTTTTTTTAAGAGAAAATAAAAAAGAAGTAAATACTTATACATTTGGATATAATGAAAAAGAATATGATGAAAGGAAATATGCAAAAAAAGTTTCTAGTAAATTAAGTTTAAAAAATTATACATCTATTTGCTCGTCTAAAGATATTAATAAGCATTTTATTAATACATTGATTATGGAAGATGAGCCTTTTTCATCTTTTAGGCAAGTTTCTCATCACAAGTTATATCAAGATTATAAAAAAAATGGATCTACGGTTATACTTGAATCAAGTGGTGGTGATGAAATTGGAGCTGGGTACACAGGGTTTCTGTGGCCATTATATTTAGACCAAATAAAAAAAGAGGGTCAAAATAAAGCTTTGTTAAACTTATTGCTAAATTTAAATATTAATAAAAATAATACTAATGAAATTTCAAACTTCATTGCTGGTGGAATTGAAAATCAAAAAAATTATGGTGTATGTACTTCTGATGGAAAAAAAATTATCGACAATAATTTAATAAATCGTAATTATGACAAATTAAATGATAAAGGTCCGCCACTTTATCCAAGACATTTTCAGAGTTCTCTCAAAAACTCTCAATATATTGAGTTATTTCACACCAAACTTCCTAGAGGTTTGAGGTATGTTGACAGAGCATCTTCTGGAAGTGGCAGGGAAGCCAGAGTCCCCTTGTTATCTAAAGAACTAGTCGAATTTTGTTTTTCAGTGCCTAACGATTTTAAGGTCAGAGATGGAGAATTAAGGTGGTTTATGAAAAAATCATTGAAATATATGACAAAAAAATTTGTTAATTTAGATAATAAAAGGAGCATTGCAGATCCCCAAAGAGATTGGCTAAGAAAAGATTTTAAAAAAATTGTTTTAGCATTATTTAACTCTAAAAAATTTAATGATAGAGGAATATTTAATCAAAAAAAAGTTTTGAAGTATTACTATCATTTTTTAAAAAATACAGATGTACATAGTTTAGGAATTTTTCAAATTTTTATAACTGAAATATGGATGAGACTTTTTATTGATAACAAACCTTTTAATTTCACAGATATAAAACTTGATGAGTTTATTAATGAAACGAATTGAAAAAAAAGGAGAGGTGGCCGAGTGGTTTAAGGCGCACGCTTGGAAAGCGTGTAAAGGAGCAATTCTTTCATGGGTTCGAATCCCATTCTCTCCGCCATATTAAAAATAAAAGTATAAATTTTTTTTAACTTATATATATATTTGACAATGGATATTTGTGTAATTTATTCATCCCCAAAACTTGGTGATATAATCTTACAGTTACCTTTTCTAAAAGCAATTTCAGATAAATATAATAAAAAAATTATTGTTTGTATAAATAAACATATTTCCATTAAAGAAATATTAGAAGAGCAGGATTATATAGAATGTGTTATTGAAAATGCTTTTAGAAAAGGAAGATTTTTTTTTCATGATGTTTTAAAATTATCTAATAATTTGAAAAAAAAAAGAATTACAAAAGTATTTATTTTTGAAAAAACAAAAGGACCAGCCATAGCAGCAAAGCTTTCTGGTGTTCAAGAAATATATGGTTTTGGTATAGGTTCTCAAAAATACTTAGTAGATAGAAGTATTGGTTTAGAAAAAAATGATTTAAGATATAATTATTCCCATCAATCAGAAAAATTTCTCAATAAACTTAATATTGTTACTAGATATGATCAAACATTTTTAAATTTAAAATCCAATACAACAGATAGTTTTTTTTTAAAATATCGAAAATTTCCTAAACCATGGGTTTGTTTTGCAGTAGATTCAACTGAAGTAAATAGAATTTGGCCACAAAAAAATTTTGCTCAATTAGCTGATAAAATTATTGGATCCAACTTAGCTAAAACCATATTTGTAATAAATCATGAAAATCATAAAAATTATTTTCAAGAGATAATTAAAAATTCTTACTACAAAAATAATTTTATAAATTGTAAAATGCTAAACAGATACCAAATAATCCACTTAATAAATATTAGCACTTTTTTTGTTGGTATTGATTCTGGACCCTCGTGTGTCGCTGGCGCATTAGGAAAAAAAACTTTTTGTATAATAGGTCCAACAGATGCAACATTACCAAGATTTGTTTCTATGAAAAAAATTATTAGTGATATTTATGATCAAAAAAGAGAGATAGGAATTAAGAGGTGTGGTGATAATTTTCTACAGTCAGACTCTGAAGTCAGGACAATAAGTGTACAAAAGGTTTTTGATACAATTGTCAAATATTTGTGATAAAATAAGACTTATTAAAAATAAATAAATTTAAATATGTCAAAATCCGTAAACAATTATCAAGCAGACTCTATTAAAGTTTTAAAAGGCCTAGAAGCAGTAAGAAAAAGGCCCGGAATGTACATTGGCGATACAGACGATGGTACCGGTTTGCATCATATGGTTTACGAAGTTGTAGATAATTCTATTGATGAAGCTCTAGCTGGTTATTGTGAAAATATTAATGTTAGAATTAATTCAGACGGAACTATTACTGTTAGTGATGATGGTAGAGGGATACCTGTCGACATTCATAAAACTGAAAAAAAATCTGCAGCTGAAGTTATAATGACTCAACTTCATGCTGGTGGAAAATTTGATCATGATTCTTATAAAGTTTCAGGTGGATTACATGGAGTTGGTGTCTCAGTCGTAAATGCATTATCTAAAAAATTGGAATTAGAGATTAATAGAGATAATAAAAAATATTTTATAGAGTTTGAAAATGGGGAAGCTAAGTCGCCGTTGAAACAAATTGGAAAATCAAAACAATCTGGAACTAAAATTACTTTCTTACCATCTAATGAAATATTTTCTTCAACCAAATTTAATTATAATATTTTAACTAAAAGATTGAGAGAACTAGCTTTTCTGAACAAAGGAATTAAAATTATTTTTGTTGATGCTAGCTTAAAAAAAGAAAAAATATCCGAATTTAAATTTGATGGAGGTTTAATAGAGTTTGTAGATTTTTTAGACGAAAAAAGAGAGAAACTGGAAAATAAAAATGGTAACGATTTATTTAGAAAGCCAATTTACATAGAAGGAAAAAAAAATAATATAGAAATAGAGTGTGCTTTGAAATGGAATGCTGGTTATACAGAAGAAATTTTTCCATATACGAACAACATTTATCAAAAAGATGGTGGTACACACTTATTGGGATTTAGAAGTGCTTTAACTAGGGTTGTAAATAAATATGCTAATGAACATAATTTGTTAAAAAAAAATAAATTAGCAATTTCTGGAGATGATATAAAAGAAGGCCTTACATGTGTATTATCAACTAAAATTCCTGACCCAAAATTTTCATCACAAACTAAAGATAAGCTAGTTTCTTCTGAAGTAAGAATGATAGTAGAAACAGTAGTTAACGAAAAATTATCAACATGGTTTGATCAAAATCCATCTGTAGCAAAAATAATTTTAGCTAAAATCATTCAAGCAGCCATGGCAAGAGATGTTGCTAGAAAGGCAAGAGAAAATGTAAGAAGAAAAGGAGCTCTTGAATTGAGTGGCCTTCCAGGAAAATTAGCAGATTGTCAAATTGGAAAACAAGAGGGCACAGAATTATTTATAGTTGAAGGAGATTCTGCTGGAGGGTCAGCAAAACAAGGAAGAAACAGATCAAATCAGGCAGTCTTACCACTTAGAGGTAAAATTTTAAATACCTATGTTGAGGATTTGAAAATTAAAAAAAATGGTAATGGGAATGGATCAGATAAAAGGACTAAGGCTTTGTCAAAAATGATATCTTCAAACGAGATAGTGACATTAATAAATGCATTGGGTCTTGATCCCAAAGCAGAGGAGATAGATTTAAAAGATTTAAGATATGGTAAAATAATAATTATGACGGATGCTGATGTTGATGGTTCACATATCAGAGCTTTATTATTAACTTTTTTTAATAACGAACCATTTAATAAATTAATTGAAAATGGGCATATATATTTAGCTCAACCACCATTATTTAAAATAAATAAAGGAACCAAAGGTATTTATATTAAAGATGAAAAAGATTTAGAAGATCATATTTTAAATAATAACAAAGAAATTAAGAAAATAAAAAAAGGAACAAAAGAATTTATAAAAGCTTTAGATTTAGAAAAGTCCAAAATGAATATTCAAAGATTTAAGGGTTTAGGAGAAATGAATCCTGAGGAATTGTGGAGTACTACACTTGATCCAGAAACTAGAAATTTACTTAAAGTACAATACTCAAAAGATCTTAAAAAAGACCAAAGTTTAATACATACACTTATGGGAAATGATGTTGCATTAAGAAAGGATTTTATTGTTTCAAATGCAATTAATGTTCAGAATCTTGATATATAAAAATGAAGTTTTTTGAAACTTCAAAACAATACTCTTTTAAAAAATCAACCTATGTAACTTTAAGGTGGATTGGGATTATTGGCCAATTTGGAGCTGTAAACTTTGTATATTTAATTTTAAATTTTAAATTTGATTATCTTTTGTCAAATTTAATAATAACTCTGGGAATACTTAGTAATTTTTATTTAATTTATATTTATAAAAAAACTCAACTATCTGACAGATCAGCATTTATTTTTTTATTTATTGATATACTTCAACTAGGTGCTTTACTTTATTTAACTGGAGGTATTGTAAATCCATTTGTTATATTTCTACTAATACCAAGTGTATTTTCTTCTTCAAACTTAAGTTTCAAAACTAATTCATTATTAGTAATCTTGACTGCTTTCTCAGTTTTATTTTTGACTTTTTATTCTAAAGATTTGCCTGCACCTTTAAGTGACCATTTTCATGTAAGTCCTTATTATTATTTTTCTATACCAATTGCATTAATAATTGCTTTAGTTTTTTTAAACTATTTTGCAATGACATTTGGATCACAATCACGTTTGAGAAAAGATGCTTTGTCAAAAATGGAGGAAGTAATGGCAAAAGAACACGAATTATTGTCTTTAGGTGGTCAAGCAGCAGCAGCAGCACATTCACTAGGCACTCCGCTTTCAACAATTAAAATAATTACTCAAGATTTAGTTAAACAACTGGGTAATAATAAAGAATTTGAGAAAGACTTAGAGTTATTAAATAGTCAGGTGGAAAGGTGCAATGAAATTTTAAAAAGATTAAGCCTTAACCCAGTTGAAGAAGACGATTTTATAGATAAGGATATAACTATACGAGAATATCTATCTGAGATAATTGCCTCTTTTAAAGAAATAAGTAAAAAAAATTTTATATTTAATTTTGATCAGGATTCTAACCCAAAAAAAATAAGTAAATCCATTGAGATAGTATATGGATTAAGAAATTTTATAGGTAATGCCAACAAGTTCTCAAAAGAAAAAATTTTTATAAATTTGAAAAGTGATAGTGAAATGACAGAAATAACAATAGAAGATGATGGAGATGGCTATCCTAGAGATATTATATCTAAAATTGGTGAACCCTACTTAAAGACTAGTAACCCTGAGGATAAATCAAAAACAGGTTTAGGACTTGGATTATTTATTGGAAAGACTTTATTAGAAAAAAACTTTGCTTCATTAAATTTTAGAAACTCTAAAACCAGAAGTGGAGCAGAGGTTTTAATTAATTGGCAGAACTCAGACTTATTTAACATCTAATGGTATTTTTTTTTTGTTTCAAAAAGAGAACTTAATTGTGAAATCATAACATCTCCTAACTCATTAACATCAGTAATCTTAATCGCTTTATCATAATATCTAGAAACATCATGGCCAATCCCTATTGCAAGAACCTCTATATCTGATTTATTTTCAATATATTTGACTATTTTTTTTAAATGTTTTTCGAGGAAATCACCAGAGTTTACAGAAAGAGTTGAGTCATCAACAGGAGCTCCATCAGAAATAACCATTAAAATTTTTCTCTCTTCTTTTCTCTTTTTTATTCTACTGTAAGCCCAAGATATTGCTTCCCCATCAATATTTTCTTTTAGCAGACCTTCTTTGAGCATAAGCCCCAAGTTATTTTTTGCTTGTCTCCAATGAGTATCTGCACCTTTATAAATTATATGTCTTAAATCATTTAATCTTCCAGGAGTTTTTGGTTTTGAACTTTTAGCCCATAATTCTCTTGATTGCCCACCTTTCCAGTTTTTAGTTGTAAAACCTAAAATTTCGACTTTAACAGAACATCTCTCAAGAGTTCTGGATAAAATATCTGCACAAATTGCAGCAATCGTAATAGGTCTTCCTCTCATCGATCCTGAGTTATCAATTAATAAAGTGACAACAGTATCTTTAAAATCTAAATCTTTTTCTTTTTTAAATGATAAGGAATTATAAGGATCCATTATTATTCTAGGAAGTTTTGAACTATCAAGCAATCCTTCTTCTAAATCAAATTCCCAAGCTCTATTTTGTTTTGCAAGTAACTGTCTTTGAAGTTTATTTGCTAGTTTTGTTATGACATCTTGAAAACCTATTAATTGTTGGTCTAAACTTTTTCTTAATTTAGTTGCCTCATCTGCATTTTCTAAGTTTTCTGCTTTTATAATTTCATCAAACTGAGTGGTAAAGATTTTATAATCAAGATTTAGATTATCGATATTCTTTTTTAAAATTTGCTCTGTACTTTGTTCCTCCGACTCTATTTCTGATAGTTGTTCATCTAAATTAAATTCATCAACATCATAATCTGCATCTAAAGTAGCTTGGGTTTCTTGATCTTTATTTTCATCTTTATTATCCTCATTGTCATTATTTTGATCGTCATTTGAAGGATTGTCCTGCCCTTGATCTTTATTCTCCTCATTAGTTTGATCTTCTTCACTTTGAAAAATATCCATTTCCTCCAAAATTTTAGAAAAACGAAAGCTATAAGTATTCTGATCTTCAAGATTGTCTAATAAAAATTCTTTATGTTTTTCAATAGATTTTTCAAAGTCTCTCTCCCAAAAATTGAGCATTTTTGTTGTTAATGGATTGAGTTTAACTTTATGAAAATTTTTAAGCATGTAAAGTTCAAATGCTTCAGAAACAGTAACATCCTCTTTAGTTTTCAATTGATCTCTACGCTTTTGACTAATTATTTGAGAATAATTTTCATGAAAATTTTTTTCAATTCCTTTTAACATTTGACCACCTAATGCCTCATATCTAATTTTTTCTGCGATATTATAAAGTGATCTAGAGGAATTATTTCCTGGTAAATTTTTTTTATAAATAGCATCATTAGAAAACTTTTTTTTTAAAGCAGAAGAGTCTGTTTCTGCTCTTAATTTTATAAAATCACTTGGACTATTTATATTATCAACTTCTATAGAACTTGTATCTTTAGATTTATTTTTCTCAGATTCTTTTTTATTTAAATCAAAGTCTTCAGATATAACTTTTGCAGTTGAAGTTAATGCAATCCTAAATTTTTCTTTTAAATTGCTTTCTCTAGAACTCATTTAAATTTGAATATTTATCAGTGACTCAGGCAATTCTTCACCAAAACATCTTTGATAATATTCTGCGATAGTATTTTTCTCTATATCATCACATTTATTTAGAAAGGTTACTCTAAAAGCATAACCAATATCTTTAAAGATCTCTGAATTTTCTGCCCAGTGCATGACAGTTCTTGGACTCATAACTGTTGAAATATCACCTGCAATAAATCCTTTACGTGTCAAAGAAGCTACTTTGATCATGTTAGAAACAACTTCTTTTCCTTTTGAATTGTTTAAATTTTTGTTTTTAGCTAAAACAATATCCATTTCTCTATCAAGACTAAGATAATTTAGTGTGGTTACTATATTCCATCTATCCATTTGACCTTGGTTTATTTGTTGAGTACCGTGGTAAAGACCACTGGTGTCTCCTAAGCCTACAGTATTTGATGTTGCAAATAATCTAAAAAATTTATTTTGCTTTATTACTTTATTTTTATCTAACAATGTAAAATTACCTTCAGCCTCTAAAACTCGCTGAATTACAAACATAACATCAGGCCTTCCTGCATCATATTCATCAAATACTAGAGCGACTGGATTTTGAATAGACCATGGTAAAATTCCCTCATTAAATTGAGTGACTTGCTTACCTTCTTTTAAAACTATCGCATCTTTTCCGATTAAATCTATTCGGCTAACATGGCTATCTAGGTTTACACGAATACATGGCCAGTTTAGTCTAGCAGCTATTTGTTCAATATGAGTAGATTTACCCGTACCATGATATCCTTGAACTAAAACTCTTTTGTTAAAAGAAAACCCTGAAATGATTGCTAGTGTAGTGTCTCTGTCAAACTTATAACTTTTATCAATTTCAGGAACGTAATCATTTTTTTTTGAAAATGCGTCAACTTCCATCTCCGAGTCTATTCCAAATGTTTGTTTCAAAGAAACTTTAATATCTGGTTTTATGTCAAGGTTTGGTGTCAATTTTATCTCTATATGTATTTTTAAGCTGTGTATAAGCTAAAGTAATTAATTTAAGTTTTTCCTCGTATTTTTTATTTCCAGAATTCATATCAGGGTGGAATTTTTTCACAAGCACTTTGAATTTATCCTGTATTTTCTTCCACTTTAGGCCTACGGAAATACCAAGAATACCAAACGCTTTGATATCTTTGTGATCAAATTTAAATTGACGCATATGATCATAATCACCATTTATTTTATCTTTATCTAATTCATCTTTTAAAGTTGTGTTCCAAAGAACTTTAAAAAAATTATCTGAAGAGCTAAAACTCTGAGTAGGCTTGTGCCATATCATGTCAGACTTCAAAAAATCCATTACTTGGTCATCATTCATACCTGAAAAGTAATTCCAATTTTTATTGAATTCTTTTACATGCTCAAGACATAACATTCTAAATTTTTTACTATTATCTTTTTCAACTGGTGCTTTATATTCACCAATTTCATTACAATTATTCCAGTCACAAATATTTTTCATGATATAATAAATTATACTTATGGATATAAATGACTTAATTGCAATTGTAAAAAAAAAATTACAAAATCAGATAAATATTGAAGACATTCAAATTGAGGACAAATCTTTTCTTCATAAAAATCACGCCGGTAATCAGGAAGGTAAATTTCATTTGAAAATAAGTTTAATCTCAAGTGAACTTAAGACCATGACTAAGATAGAAAGCAATAAGAAAATTTACAGAATTCTAGATAAGGAAATGAAAGAAACTATTCATTCAATACAAATCTTAATTTCGTAAAAAAATTTTTAAAAATAAGCCTATTTTTTTTTTAGGATACTCTTTATTAATTATTGGAGTTCCAATTTTTTTGAGTAAGACCAAATTAATATTGTTTGATATATTTTTCTTATCTTTTGCCATAAAGCTTAAAATCTTGTTTACATCTTTTGGACTGAAAAATTTACTTACAGAAGATGGTAAATCAGAATTATCGATATGATCTATGATGGAATAATACTCTCTTTTATTCATCAATTTTTTCTTAAGACTAAAATTTAGCGCAGTTTTCACTCCAAGTATTACAGCTTCTCCATGATTTAGTTTTTTGCTAAATCCTAATGTTGCCTCATAAGCATGCGCAAACGAATGACCAAAATTTAAAATTTTTCTTAAACCCTTTTCTTTTTCATCTTTTTGAACTACAGCTTTTTTAATTTTACAACTTTCATGAATAGCTTTTTCAAGAAACGGAGAAGTAAGCTTTAAAATTTTGTTTTTATGGTTGTTTAAAAAATTATAAAATTTTTTATTCCCAATAATTGAATGTTTTAAGATTTCTCCATATCCACAAACTATCTCTCTCTTAGGTAATGTTTTTAAAAATTCAGTATCAGAAATAACAAGATTGGGCTGGTAAAAACTCCCAACTAGATTTTTACCATACTTAGTATTTAAACCAGTCTTACCACCAATTGATGAGTCAACTTGAGACAAAAGAGTAGTTGGTATGTTTATAAACTTAAGCCCCCTCTTGAAAAGACTTGCAGCAAAACCACTTATATCTCCTGTAATTCCTCCTCCAATGGATATCAAACAGTCATCTCTTGAAAAATTTTTATTTAACAAAATTTCTAAAATCTTATTAGCACTATTCATATTCTTGTTTAATTCATTGGCTTTAAAATAATGGATATAACTCATTTTATTTTTTAAAGATTTTTTAATTATTGAAACAAATTTTTTAGGAACATTACTATCTACAACTAAAAGACATCTATTAAATTTAATTGAGTTAGATTTTATAATTTGAGAAATATTCGCAGATATTTTTTTTCCAATATAGATAGGATATTTCTGTGTCTTTGTTACTATATTTAATTTAATTTGACTCATAAATTTTAATTATTTTATTAACTACTTCATTTTTAGTTAAGTTATCACATTTAATTTCAAATAAAGCTTGTGCATAGACGTTAGAGCGTTTTTGAATTAAATCAATTATTTGATCATCTGTTGAGTTTATCGCAAGAGGTCTTTTTTTACTATTTTTTATTCTCCCTAACAAAATATTATTATTCCAGTTTAGCCAAAACGATATATGACTTTTTAAAACTTCTTTTCTAATATTTTCATTCATGAAAGCTCCACCACCAAGAGAAATCACAGAGGAGTGTAGTTTTAAATTTTTTAGCGTTACTTTCTCTTCAACTTTTCTAAAAAAATCTTCACCTTTATCCTCGAACATTTTGCTTATGGTTGTACCCACTTTATTTTCAATCTCATTATCTATATCTATAAATTTTAATTTTAGTTTTTTTGCGACCAGCATGCCTATAGAGCTCTTTCCAGATCCCATCATTCCTAAAAACACAAGATTTTCTTTTGATTTCATAAGTTTCTTTATTGAAAAAACACAAATATGTCTTAATTTGAAATTATCTAAAGTTATATGCAATTTACTAAAAACACAAGTTCAGGCAAAGCTAGTATTACAGGAATCGTAATTAAATTAACACTTGGATTGATTGTTGTTATAGGAATTGTATTTTTCATAAACTCATTAGATTTCCCCGCACCTAAAAAAGAAATAGAAAAAATAATTCCAAATGAAAATTTTAAAATTGTTAAATAAGAAATATTTTTCAATTTTAATATTTTATTTATTATCAGCTACAAATACGTTCGCAGAAGATAAACCAGTTGATATCTGGAATTTAGAAAAAAAAGAAACGGATGTTGTTGTAGAAACCAATATTTCTGATCAAAATCAAAACAATAGCACTGGAAGCAGTATTTATAACATGCAATCAAACAAGAAAATTGATCCAATTAAACTAGACCAAGATGTTGTGTCGAAAGAAATTAAAATTGTGGGATTATATGATCCAGCCGAATATGGACTAAGTATCGATATGTGGTCAAATTCTGATGGTTCTAAATTAAAAAGTCTTTTTGAAAACATTAATAAATATAATCTTTCACAAGATGCTTCAGAAATAATGAATATTTCCATGCTAACCAATGCTTACTATCCAAATCAAAATATAAGTGAGCAAGAGTTTTTGAAATTTAAATCTGATTGGCTAATTAAAAACTCTAATCTAGAACTAATTGAAGAATATTTGATAAAAAATCAGACTATTAACTTGCACCCTGAGCTAACTAGATTTTTAGTAGACACTTATTTATCTGACTCAAACATAAAAAAATCATGTGAAATTTTTTCTAATATTACTATACCAATTAAAAATGAATATTTGTCCAAGTTCAATTTATATTGTTTAGTCAATTATGGTAAAAATGAAGAGGCTCAATTAATTTTAGATTTGAAAAAAGAACTTGGTTTTCAAGATGATTACTTTGAAAATAAAATAAGTTACTTGTTCGGATATGTAAAGGAAGCAGATAAAACAATTTCTGAAAACTCTATTTTAGATTTTCATTTAGCACATAGAACTGATCCTGAATTTTCATTTGAGCCAAATGTGGATACTCCAAAATTTATTTGGCAATATTTATCTGCATCAAATCTTCTCCTTAATATTAAAGATTTAGAAATTACTGATATAGATAAAATTTCTATTATTGAAAAAGCAGTTAATGATAAAAATTATTCAGAAAAAGATTTATTTGAATTTTATAAAAAGTTTCAATTTAATATTAGTCAACTCTTAAACGCACAGGAAACTTATAAATCCTTGCCTCCTATAGAAGGGAGAGCACTCTTGTACCAACGAACACTTTTAACAGAGGAGCCAAATTTAAAGTTAGAGTTGATGAAAACATTAAAAGATGTCTTTAATAAGGATGAAATCGGTAATGCTTTTGATGAAGAATTAAAAAGTTTTTTAGATCAAATCCCAGAAGATGATGTACCTTCAAATTATACAACTTTTTATAATAGCTATTCTAAAACTGAGAAAGTAAGAGATAAAAAAATTAAATTTAATAATAAAGTTTTGCATCAATCTAAATTAGTAAATTATTTTAACGGGGACTACGCTAAATCCCAGATCGAACAAGATCTTGAAAAATTTTTAAAGAAAATCAAAAAAGATAAAAAATATTTTTTATCCAAAAAAGATATTATTTTCTTAGAAGCATTGAAATCTGATGGAATACAAATCTCAAAAAAATATGATAGCTTATATGAGATTAAAGAGTCGGAAATGCCTGCAGATATTCAGTTTATGATTGAAAACAATGAAATCGGCGCTGCACTGCTAAGAGTAATCGAAGTCATTGGTCCAGAAAAAATTGAGAGTCTAGATGAAGATACAGTTTATTTTATTATCAATACACTCAATCAGCTAAATGTTGATTTGATTAGAAATAAACTTTTGTTAAAAATTCTACCTTTAAAAGTATAAAATTTATAATAAAATAAATTAAAACATGGCTACAAGAACTATAATTACAGAACCCAATAAACTGCTGAGACAAGTTTCAAAACCAGTAAGTAAAGTTGGAAAGGAAGAGCAGAAACTAATGAAAGACATGTTGGAGACTATGTATGCTGCAAACGGAATTGGTCTTGCTGCAATACAAGTTGGAATACCAAAAAGGATTATAGTCATGGATATTTGCAAAGAAGAAAATAAAAAAGAACCAAGATATTTTGTAAATCCTATAATTAAAAATAAAGACCCTTTAAAAGCAACTTATGAAGAAGGATGCCTTTCGGTTCCAAACCAATTTGCAGATATAGATAGACCAAGCAAATGTGAAGTAGAGTATTTAGATTATAATGGACAAAAACAATTATTAAGGGCTGAAGGTTTACTTGCTACATGTATTCAACATGAAATGGATCACCTAGAAGGCATATTATTTATTGATTATCTTTCAAAATTAAAAAGATCGATGATAATTAAAAAATTATCAAAATTAAAATCAAGCACAGCCGAAGTTTAATTCATGGCTAAGAAAATTATTTTTATGGGTACACCCATGTTTGCTGTACCAATTTTAAAATCTCTTTATCAAAATGGATATCCCGTGACATGCGTTTATACCCAACCTCCACAAAAATCACATCGTGGACAAAAAATTAACAAATCTCCTATTCAAGGAATTTCTGAAACTTTAAATTTAGAGTACAGGGCACCATCAACTTTAAAAGAAAATAAAGAAGAATACGAATTTTTTAAATCAGTAGATGCAGATCTAGCAATTGTTGTAGCCTATGGACAAATTATACCTAAAGAATTTTTAAGTTTAACAAAAAAAGGATTTATAAATATACATGCATCTATCCTACCCAATTGGAGAGGAGCGGCACCCATACAAAGAGCTATAATGAATTTAGATAAAGAAACTGGGGTCAGTATTATGAAAATAGAAGAAAAATTAGACACAGGTCCCGTTTGCAATACCTATAAGATCAATATGCAGAATAATTTTAATTCCACTGAAATTGCTGAAAAGTTATCTTTTATTGCTGCAGAAAAAATTTTAGATAATATTGATGACATACTTGAAGACAAAGCAACATTCGTGGCTCAAGATCATTCTAAAGCAACTTATGCTCCAAAAATTCAAAAAACCGAAGGTTTAATTGATTGGACGAATAATGCAGAGAACATTATAGGAAAAATAAATGGTTTATATCCGGTGCCGGGTGCTTTTTTTATATCAAGTGGTGAGAGATATAAAATTTTAAAAGCAGAGATCAGCAATGGCATTGGAAATCCGGGACAGGTTCTTAATGATTACTTAGAAATTGCTTGTGGAGACAAGCAATCAATTAAAGTCACGGAGATACAAAGACAAGGAAAAAGGCCGCAAAATATTGGCGAATTTATGCTTGGTTCGCGAATTAGAAAAGGCCATCAGATTTAAATGGCGAGGTATCAAGTTCTTATTGAATATGTCGGAACAAGTTTTAGAGGCTGGCAGATACAAAAAAAGGGCTCTACTATTCAAGGATTAATTCAACAACACTTATCAAAACTTTTAAAAGAAAGAATAATTTTAAATGGATCTGGCAGAACAGATGCAGGTGTACATGCTAATGCTCAGTCAGCTCACTTTGATTGCCAAAAAAAAATTTTAGATCTAACGAAATTTTTAAAATCAATTAATCATTTTCTTAACAATAAGGGTATAGCAATTACTCAAATTAAAAAAAGAAGTGAAAAATTTCATTCACGATTCTCTGCTAAACAAAGAATTTATAGATATATAATTTTTAACCAAATAAGTGCCCCTGTGATCGAAAATGGGAGAGGTTGGCATGTTAGGAAAATATTAGATATAAATTTAATGAAAAAAGGGGCAAAAAAATTATTAGGAACAAATGACTATTCAACCTTTAGATCATCAAGCTGTCACGCTAAAAGTCCAATTAGAACAATCAAATCAATCAAAATAAAAGCATTAAAAAATAAAATTGAAATAGAATTTAAGTCACAATCATTTTTACAACAACAAGTAAGATCGATGGTAGGTTGTCTTAAATATTTGGGTGAAAAAAAATGGGACCTAAAAACTTTTGAGAAAGTATTCAAATCTAAAAAAAGAGTATTGTGCGCTCCTCCAGCACCATCTGAAGGGCTTTTTTTATACAGAGTTATTTATTAATATTTTCTTATTACTCATTGCAAATTTTTTATTTATTCTCCACCTAGACTCGGCTCTTACTATATAGCCACAACAGTTTCTAGATTTACATTTACATGGAAATTGTTTGTAATTTTCATCGTAACTAAATCCATAATCACAAGTAAATTCCTCACCCTTTTTAATGTCTCTTATTGCTTTAACCCAAATTTTTAGTCCTTTACCATCATAATCACAATTATTTTCACATGAATGATTTATTAAACCTGCAGTATTCCAAGTAAAATCTCCATCCAGATCGTATCTTTTATTTATAGTAAATAAATAAATAGGTTTACCATTGTCGTATTTATCAGATTCTTCTGTTTGTTTTTTTGTGATTAATTTTCCGATGTAATCAATTACTTTAGTTCCAGCTTTAATATCTTTTGTTGCATAAAGTCCTCTTCCTTTTTTATCGATAGCTGACTTTTTAATTCTGTAGAGTTTCATTTAGATTGTGTTTAGATAGTTATATTAAATTATCAATTAAATTCTATGAGAGCATCAACATGTCTTTTGGTACTTTCTTGCAAAGCTTTAAGATCATATCCACCCTCAAGTATTGATACAACATTTCCATTACAAAATGATTTCGAGATCTCTAATGTTCTTTTGGTGATTTTATAAAAATCCTCAGAACCAAGATTCAGTTGGGCCAAAGGATCATCAATGTGTGCGTCAAAACCTGCAGAAAACAACAAAAATTCAGGTTTAAACTCTCTCACTTTGTTTAAAACCTTTTCGTAAGCGTTTAAATACTTTTCTGCAGATGTTCCAGCTTCAAGGGGGATATTTAATACGTTATTAAAATCACCTTTTTCTTTTTCAGAGCCAGATCCTGGATAGTAAGGGTATTGATGAGTAGAAATAAATAAAACTTTTTCGTTATCATAAAAAATGTCTTGAGTACCGTTTCCATGGTGAACATCAAAATCAATAATTGCGATTTTATTATATTTGTATTTTTCGATTAAGTAATTTGCACCAACAGCAACATTATTATAGATACAAAAACCCATTGCTTTTTCTTTTTCTGCATGGTGTCCTGGAGGTCTTACTGCACAAAATGCATTTTTAAACTCTTTTTTCTGCACTCCATCAATTGCAGTAATAATTGATCCTACAGCATCCTTAGAAGCATCTTTGCTACCAGGAGAAACTACGGTGTCTCCATCAAGAAAATTATATCCTTTTTTTGGAAAAGATTTATGAACTTGATCTATATAATTTGAGGTATGAGTTTTAATCAAAAAAGAATTCTCAAATTTATTTGGTTTTTTCCAAATTAGGTTTTTATTGTCTAATTTTTTAAAATTATCTATTACAGCAGTAACTCTATCAATTTTTTCAGGATGTCCATCCCCTGTATTATGATTTTGATATGTATCTGATGTAATTAACCCTGTTTTCACTTAAAATAATTTTTCAATATATTTGAATAAATTAAGGTCAATTTTTTTAGATCTGATAATGAAACTGCCTCATCTACCTTATGCATCGTTTTACCAACCAACCCAAATTCTAAACAAGGTGCAATTTTTCTAATAAACCTTGCATCTGAGGTTCCGCCTGTTGTTGAAAGCTTAGGTTTAATTTTTGTAATTTTCCTAATTACATCTTGTATCATAAAAGTTGTTTTATCAGGATTTGTTAAAAAAGCTTCTCCAGATACACTGTATTCAATTTTGTATTTAGATTTATTTTTAGCTGATATTTTTTTAATAACTTTATTTATCTTCTTCTTAAGTGAGGAAGAGGAATGTTTATTATTAAATCTTATATTAAATGTAGCCGTTGCAACACTTGGAATTAAGTTATCAGCAGTGTTATTAATATTTATTTTCGTTATTTCTAAGTTAGTTGGTTGAAAATCTTTAGTTCCTTGATCGAATTTGATATCTTTTATTAATTTAAGTATTTGTACAAGTGCTGTTGAAGGATTATTTGCTCGATGAGGATAAGCTACGTGACCTTGCACTCCAGTGATAGTTAGTCTACCGTTCATACTTCCTCTTCGCCCAATTTTAATCATTTCACCTAATTTACTTGGGTTAGTTGGTTCACCTACTAAACAAAAATCAATTTTCTCTTTTCTTTTTTTTAAATACTCCACAACCTTTTTGGTCCCATTAATAGCAGCACCCTCTTCGTCCCCAGTAATCAAAAGACTTATTGAGCCACTAAAATTTGAGTAATTTTCAATAAAATTACTTATTGCTGAAACAAAAGCTGCTATAGAGCTTTTCATATCATTTGCACCTCTTCCAATTAAATGTCCTTTTTTAATTGAGGGTTTAAATGGATTAACTGTCCAGTCTTTTAGATTTCCAGCAGGCACCACATCTAAATGACCAGCATAACAAAAGTTCGGACTTTTATTACCAAGCCTTGCATAAAGATTTTTTACTGGTTTGCTGTTCTTTTCTCTAAACTCAAGTACTTTAGTTTTAAAACCAAGTTGTTTTAATTTTTTTTCTAAAAAACTCATTATTCCTGCATCAACAGGAGTTATCGATGGAAACCTAATTAGCTCTTTAGCTAATTGAAGTTCGTTGATTTTTTGCATTTTTATTCTCTCAAAAGATCGTTTACTGATGTTTTTGATCTAGTTTTTTCATCAACCTGTTTAATAATTACTGCACAATAAAGTGATGGTGCAGCTGGATTATTCTTATCAGGTAAAGAACCAGGCACAACAACTGAATAAGGTGGAATTTTTCCATAAGTAATTTCACCAGTTTTTCTATCAACTATTTTTGTTGATTGACCGATATACATACCCATACTTAATACAGATCCTTCTCCAACTATTACACCTTCAACAACCTCTGACATAGCACCAAGGAAAACATTGTCTTCAATTATTGTGGGTAATGCTTGAGCAGGCTCTAGTACACCTCCCACACCTGAACCAGCTGAAATATGACAATTTTTTCCAATTTGACTACAACTTCCAGCTCTTGCAAAAGTATCAATCATAGTACCTTCATCTATGTATGCACCAATATTAACATAGCATGGCATCAATACTGCATTTTTACCAACGTAAGATCCTTTTCTTACTGGTGAATTTGGTACCATTCTAAAACCAGCATTTTCATGATCTTCTTTACTCCATCCCGCTGTTTTTCCTTTTAAAAGATGAGCTTTGTCATACCAACTACTATATGGACCATTTAAATTTTCCATTGGGTACATTCTAAAACTTAACATGATTGCTTTTTTTAGATATTGATGAGTTGTCCATTTACCATTTATTTTTTCAGCAACCCTGACTTTACCACTATCTAAATCGTCAATAATTTGATTTACAGTATTCTTTAAATTTTCATCTGAACCAGGGGTTATTTGATCTCTTTTTTCCCATGCTTCATTAATAATATTTTCTATACTCATAATTTTTATGTGTTTTTTAATAACCTTATTTCTTTTAAAAATAAAGAAAGATTTTCTATTTTATAATCAATGTATTCTTTATCTGATTCTTTTTTACCCCAGTATTCGTCATTGATTAACCATGCAGTTGTTGTTCCTCTTTTTTTTCCAATGGATAAATTTTTTGCAATATCTTCAATATAAAGTGTTTCTTTTGGATCTATTTTGAATTTTTCTAACATCAGATCAAAAGCTTTTGCTGCTGGTTTAGGATTATATTTGGCGTCTACTATGTCAAAAACATTCTCAAATTGATCATCAATTCCAAGTGATGTGGTTATGTTTTTAACATGTTCTTTGCTTCCATTAGTAAAAACAAATTTTCTTAAATTTGTGCTTTCAAGCTCTTTTCTTAAAGTTTTATCTTTCTCTAAGAAAGATAAATCAATATCATGGACATAATCTAAAAATTCTTTTGGTGGGATATTATGATGAATCATTAAACCATTAAGACTGGTGTCATATTTATGAAAATAACTTCTCTGTAATTCTTTAGCCACTTTTAAATCTAAATTTAATTTTTTAGATATATATTCAGTCATTTTTTTACTTACCTGACCGAAAACTGCTTCTAGATCTTGATATAAAACTCCATCACAATCAAAAAGTATATTTTTAATATTCCTTAATTTCATCATCTTCTAATTAACGTACCTGCACCTTTGTCAGAGAATATTTCCCATAAACATGAATGTTTTTTTGTGCCATTAATTATACCAACTGCAGTTACTCCGTTATTTATAGCATCTAAACATGCATTAATTTTAGGTATCATGCCTTCAGTTATGGTCTCATTTGTAATCATTTCTAAAATTTCTGAGGAAGATATTTCCTCTATAAGTTTTTTTTGTTTATCAAGGACACCATCAACATTTGTCATTAGTAATAATCTTCTAGCTTTTAAAGATTTAGCTATTGCCATAGCAGCGGTATCACCATTAACATTGTAAGTTTGATTATTTTTATCTAATCCTAATGGCGACACTATTGGAACTTTATTTTGTTTTAGAATATTTAATACTATACTGTTATTAATTTCAGTTGGTATACCTACAAAGCCCAGTTCCTTTGCTTCTGGCATAACTTCTATTATATTATTATTTTTTGTATGTATCGAAATACCTTCAGAGCCTTTTTTTTTTAAATTCCGAAGAATATCATCGTTAAAATCGATTAAAACAGACTCTACAATATTTATTATACTTTTATCAGTAACTCTCAAACCTCTAATAAATTTTGATTGAATATTAGACTTCTCTAATTCTCTTTTAATTCTTGGCCCACCACCATGAACAACTACTGTAGAAAGACCTAATTTATTTAAAATAAATAAATCTGTTATAAAATTATTAAATACGCTTCTATCAATTAAAACATTTCCTCCATATTTAATTACAATTAAATCATTTTTATATTTTTCAATATATTTATTTACCTCACTTAAAGGTGGCCCGTCTTTGGGCAGTATATTTTTTAGATCCATATGTTGTTAACTATTTAAAATTATTAGGTTGCAGTTTTAACTGTTGTACGCTTCATGATGAAGACCTGCTGTGCCATAGTTAAAATATTATTAACTGTCCAGTAAATTACTAATCCTGCAGGGAATGGAGCCAATATTATTGTTAAGAAAAGTGGAAAGAACATGAATATTTTTGCCTGCATTGGATCTGTGGGTGCTGGATTAAGTTTCATCTGTACAAACATGCTGATACCCATTGCTATTGGCCACGCCCCTATAACTAAAAAAGAAGGTACGTCATATGGCAATAAACCAAACAAATTAAATAATGAAGTGGGATCTCTTTCAGATAAGTCTTGTATCCAACCATAAAATGGCATGTGTCTCATTTCGATAGTCACAAATAATACTTTATATAAAGCAAAAAAAACTGGAATTTGAACTAGAATTGGCAAACATCCTGACATAGGATTAACTTTTTCCTTCTTATATAGTGCCATCATTGCTTGCTGTAATTTCATCTTGTCATCTTTATGAAGTTCTTTAAGTCTTGTCATTTCCGGAGTTAAAGCCTTCATTTTAGCCATACTTCTGAATGAAAAATTTGCTAAAGGGAAAAATGCTAATCTTATACAAATAGTAATTGCTATGATTGCTAAACCGTAATTACCAAGCAGTTTGAAGAAGTAGTCTATTCCAAAAAATAATGGTTTGGTGATAAAATATAAAAAACCCCAATCTATTGTTAGATCAAATTTATCTATTCTTAGTGACTCTGCATATCCATCAATAACATCTACTCTTTTAGCAGCTACTATAATCTGCATTTTATCTTCTATTGAAGAATTACTATTTAATTCAAGCGGCTCTGTGCCTATAAAGTTTGCTCTAAATTTATTTTTATAATCAAAAGTTGTTTTAAATTCTTTTCCTTTTGGAGGAATTAATGAAGTAATCCAGTACTTATCTCCTATACCAAGCCAACCTTTTTGAGCAGTTCTTGTGAATTTTTTTTCTTCAATGTCATCGTAATCTTCCTCAATAAGCTCATCGTCAAGTGTTGCAACCAAACCCTCATGAAGGATATAAAAATTTGTTATCTCAGGAGCCTCATTTCTAATAATTTGGCCGTATGAATAAAAATCATATTTATTATTCGTAGAATTAATTACGCGTTGTTTGACTGTAAATAAGAATTTATTATCAATAGATATTTCTTTTTCGAAGGTTATTCCTTGATCATTAGCCCACGTTAATTTTATTGGAGATTGTGTGGTAAGTTTACTATTACCTGATACTGACCAAATAGAATTTGAATTTGGTATTTCGACATTTTTATCGGTTGTGATAAATCCACTTTCTATTAGGTACCCTTCTTTAGAATTTCTTGGTGCTAACAAGTTTACTTTTTCATTACTATTTAAAACCACATTATATTCTTTAAAAGTTAGATCATCAATTGC